>NZ_QXDL01000029.1:0-26455 GCF_003574345.1 Calidithermus terrae | reverse complement strand
AGCGGCGCGGATCTGCTCGGCCAGGTGCAGGGTCTCGGGGAGGGGATCCAGGCCCAGCTCCTGCCGCAGGGTGCCCTTCAGGCGCTCGAAGCGCGCGAGCGCGGCCTCGCGCTCGCCCAGCAGGTAGTGCAGCCGCATCACCTCGCGGTGGTGGCGCTCCTGCAGGCTGTCCTCGGCCAGCAGTTGCAGGTGGATCTCCAGCGCCCCCCGCCAGTCGCCCCGAGTCTCGAGGTTCTCCGCCCGGTACAGCAGGGCCCGCTGCCGCTGCCGGTCGAGCTGTTCGCGCCAGCCCTGCAGCCACTCGGCGAAGCCGGCGGCCCCCGGCAGCTCGAGCCCCTCGAGCAGCGCCCCCCCGTACACCCCCAGCGCCGCCTCGGCCTCGCCGCGCTCGAGCAGCGCCTGGAAGCGCGCCACGTCGATCTCCAGCGGGCCCTCCAGCCCCACCGCCTTCTCGTCGGCGCGCAGGCGTTCGCGCAGGGCCGTCTCGCGCAGGCGGTGCAGCTCCCGCCGCAGGTTGCGCCGTGCGCTCTCCTCGTCGTTCTCGCTCCAGAAGAGGTCGGCCAGCCGGGAGCGGGAGGCGGGGCCCTCGAGGGCCAGGTAGGCCACCAGGCCCAGCGCCTTTCGGGTCGGCAGGGCCACCGCCTCCCCGCCCAGCCACAGCCCGCCCGGGCCCAGCAGTCGCAGGGTCAGGGGCAGGGGGCCTGCCGAGCGCGGGCTCGAGGGGGGCATAGGGCCTGGATCTAGTGTAGCCCCTCCGCCAGGCCACCCGGCCCGGGAAACCGGCGCCCTG
Source organism: Calidithermus terrae (assembly GCF_003574345.1). Taxonomy (NCBI): domain Bacteria; kingdom Thermotogati; phylum Deinococcota; class Deinococci; order Thermales; family Thermaceae; genus Calidithermus; species Calidithermus terrae. The sequence continues at coordinate 25,665 of NZ_QXDL01000029.1, read as the reverse complement.
CCCTGAACTCCTCTTCACTGAACCCGGTTCAAATTTGCGGCAAATCCCCGCGTGCGCCCGGCCTGGAGCCGAGCCCGGCTCGGCTCCAGCTCCTTTCTTAGCGACAATTCGCGACGGGCTGGTCCGGCGGCCCCGTCCCCGAGGGGGCTCCGACGGCCTCAGCCCCTTGTTGACATCTCCCGTGTCCCGGGTATCATTCCCTTACCAGCCACCGCAAACGTTTGCAGGCCTCCGCCTGCAAACCTGTAACCTTCTGGTTCTAAAGGCTTCGTGAATGGACGTTTATCCGCCCGGAAGATGAAATCGATTGCATATGGTTAGCCTCGAGGAAGTCGCCAAACTCGCGCAGGTATCCCCCGCCACCGCCTCACGGGCCCTCACCCGGCCCGACATGGTCGCTCGAGAGACGCGCGAGCGCGTGCTCGAGGCCGCCCGGCAGCTCGGCTACCAGCCCAACCAGCTCGCCCGCAGCCTGCGCCAGCGCAGCAGCCGTAGCTTGGGCCTCGTCATCACCGACATCCTCAACCCCTTCCACGCCACCGTAGCCAAAGGGGTGCAGGACGCGGCCGAGAAGCACGACTACACCGTCTTCCTCTTCAACACGGACGAAGACCCCGAGAAGGAGCGCCGCGCCCTCAACGCCCTGCGCGGCCACCTGCCGCAGGGCTTGCTTCTGGTGCCCACCCCGAAGACCCGCGAGAACCTCAAGCTCGTCGCCAACCTCCCCTTCATCGAGCTCGACCGCGAGAGCGGCACCCCCGGCGCCCACAGCGTGATGGTGGACAACGTCGGCGGGGCCCGCGCGGCCGTCGAGCACCTCGCCGCGCTGGGCCACCGCCGCATCGGCATGATCGTCGGCCGCCTCGACATCACCACCGCCGTCGAGCGCCACCAGGGCTACCGCGAGGCCCTGGCCGGTGCGGGCCTGCCCTACCGCGAGGAGTGGGTGCTGCCCGGCAACCACCGCGAGGAAGGGGGCCGCGTCGCCGCTCACGCCCTGCTCTCCCGCCCGCCCGACGAGCGGCCCACGGCCTTGTTCGTGGGCAACAACGAGATGACCGTCGGCGCGGTGCTCGCCGCCCGTGAGCTCGGCCTGCGCATCCCCCAGGACCTCTCCATCGTCGGCTTCGACGACTCGCGCTGGGCCCGCACCATGCAGCCCGCCCTCACCGTCGTGGCCCAGCCCGAGTACGACATCGGTTTCCTGGCCTGCGAAACCCTGCTCAGCCTCCTCCGGCACGGCAAGCCCGTGCAGCCCGTCCGCATCCGCCTCGCCACCACCTTCATCGCGCGCGATTCCACGGCCCCGCCCGGGCCCGCCTCGAGTTAGCCCCAAGGAGGAAGTCCAGGAGAAAAAGCCCGCCCCGGTCCCAAGCCCTCTAGCCCAAGCGTCAAGGAGCATGTCTATGCGCAAGAGCCACAACATCCGCGTCGTCATCGGCCTCACCCTCGCCGGCCTCGCCCTGGCCGCACTCAGCTCGGTCGTGGCCCAGAACAAGCAGCCTTTCATCGGCCTGGTCACTAAGACCGAGTCCAACCCCTTCTTCGTCAAGATGAAAGAAGGCGCCAGCCAAGAGGCCGCCAAGCTCGGCGCGAAGTTCATCAGCGCGGCCGGCAAGACCGACGGCGACAACGCCGGCCAGGTCGCGGCCATCGAGAACATGGTCGCCGCCGGGGTCAACACCATCCTCATCACCCCCAGCGACGCCAAGGCCATCATCCCCGCCATCAAGAAGGCGCAAGCGGCGGGCGTGCAGGTCATCGCCCTCGACAGCCCCACCGACCCCGAGGACGCCGTAGACGCGCTCTTCGCCACCAACAACTACCAGGCCGGGGTGCTCATCGGCGAGTACGCCGCCGCGGTGATGAAGGGCAAGAAACCGGTGATCGCCACCCTCGACCTCTTCCCCGGCCACCCGGTGGGCGCCCAGCGCCACAACGGCTTCCTGCAGGGCTTCGGCCTGCAGAGCTTCGAGGCCGACAGCAACGAGCTGGCTAAGCCCGCCGAGGTCGTTTGCATGGCCGACACCTACGGCGACCAGGCCAAGGGCCAGACCGCCATGGAGAACTGCCTGCAGAAGAACCCCAACATCAACCTGGTCTACACCATCAACGAACCCGCCGCCGCCGGCGCTTACCAGGCCCTCAAGGCTGCGGGCAAGGAAAAGAGCGTGATCATCGTCTCGGTGGACGGCGGGTGCGAAGGCGTGCGCAACGTCGACCGCGGAGTGATCGCAGCGACCTCCCAGCAGTACCCCCTGAAGATGGCCGCCCTCGGCGTGGCCGCCGGGGTGAAGTACGCCAAGACCGGGGTCAAGGCCCGCGGCTACGTGGACACCGGCGTGACCCTCATCGCCAAGCAGCCCGTGCCCGGCGTCAGCAGCAAGGATGTGAAGTACGGCCTGGCCAACTGCTGGGGGAAGTGAGCAGCCCAGGCACCCGGCCGTGGGAAGGCCCGCTGGGCCTTCCCACCCCGCAGTGAGGAACCTATGGCGGAACAACGATCTCCCGGCACAGTCCCCACCCCCCGGCGACTGCTCGAGCGGCTGCCGAGCATTACCGTCCTGGGACCCTTCGTCGCGCTGCTGCTGGCGGTGCTCTTCTTCAGCGCCCAGTCCGACCGCTTCCTGAGCGGCCAGAACTTTTCGCTCATCCTGCAGCAGGTGCTGGTGGTGGGGGTCTTGGCGATCGGGCAGACCCTGGTGATCCTCACCGGGGGCATCGACCTCTCGGTGGGCTTCGTGATGGCGCTGGGCACCATGGTCATGACCAAGTTCGCCGTCGAACTCGGCCTGCCCCCCCTGCTGTCCGTCCTCTGCGGTGTGGCGGTCACCACCGGCTTCGGCTTCCTCAACGGCCTGCTCATCACCCGGGTCAAGCTGCCGCCCTTCATCGTCACGCTGGGCACCATGAACATCGCCTTCGCCCTAACCCAGATCTACTCCAAGGCCCAGACCGTCACCGGCCTGCCCGACGCGCTGCTGTTCTGGGGCAACACCTTCCGCCTGGGCGAGACCGTAATCACCTACGGCGTGGTGCTGATGATCGCGCTGTACCTGCTGGTGTGGTTCCTGCTGAGCGAGACCGCGCCGGGCCGCCACCTCTACGCCGTGGGCAACAACCCCGAGGCCGCCCGCCTGATGGGCATCCCCACCCAGCGGGTGCTGCTGCTGACCTACACCGTCGCCGGCCTCTTCTACGGCATCGCCGGGTGGCTGTTGGTCTCACGCACCAGCGTGGGCGACCCCAACGCCGGGCAGACCGAAAACCTCGAGACCATCACCGCCGTGGTGCTCGGCGGCACCAGCCTCTTCGGCGGCCGGGGCATGATCCTGGGCACGCTGTTGGGCGCCATCATCGTGGGCGTCTTTCGCAACGGCCTGACCCTCACCGGCGTCTCCTCGGTATACCAGGTGCTCATCACCGGCGTCCTGGTGATCCTGGCCGTGACCGCCGACCAGCTCTCGAAGAGGAGGGGCTGAGATGGAATTCCGTCCCAACCCACAACGAACCCCCCCGCCAAACCCCGGCCTGCCCCTCGACCAGGCCCGGCAGCCCGTCACCCAGGCCAAGGTGGTGCTCGAGGCCCGCGGCCTGGTCAAACGCTACGGCCACCTCACCGCGCTCGACGGGGCCGATTTCGAGCTGCGGGAAGGGGAAATCCTGGCGGTCATCGGCGACAACGGCGCGGGCAAGTCCACGCTCATCAAGGCGCTCTCGGGCGCGATCATCCCCGACGAGGGCCAGATCATCCTCGACGGCAAGCCCGTGCACTTCCGCAGCCCCCTCGACGCGCGACGCCACGGCATCGAGACCGTGTACCAGGACCTGGCGGTGGCCCCTGCCATGACCATCGCGGAGAACCTCTTCCTGGGGCGGGAGATCCTCAAGCCCGGCCTGCTGGCGCGGCTGCTACGGGTCATCGACAAGAAGCGCATGCTCGAGGAGGCCACCAACAGCATGAAGGACCTCAAGATCGGCATCCGCTCGATGAGCCAGGCGGTCGAGACCCTCTCGGGCGGGCAGCGCCAGGGCGTGGCCGTCGCCCGCAGCGCGGCCTTCGCCCGGCACGTGGTGATCATGGACGAGCCCACCGCCGCCCTGGGGGTGAAGGAGGGCAACATGGTGCTCGAGCTCATCCGCCGGGTGCGCGACCGCGGCCTGCCCGTGATCATCATCAGCCACAACATGCCCCACGTCTTCGAGATCGCCGACCGCATCCACATCCAGCGCCTGGGCAGGCGGGCCGCCGTGGTCAACCCCCGGAGGATCAGCATGGCCCACACGGTCGCGGTCATGACCGGGGCCATGAGCCCGGAGGAGCTCTCCCCCGACGAGCTGGCGCACTGAATACGCCCGAGGCCCAACGCTGAGCGCCCAGGGCCCAAAAACACGCCGAGGGCTCGGGGTCGAGGTCCATACGCCTTTTCGCACGCGGAGCCCTACCCCCCGCGTCCGACGCCCGGTGTCTTGCCTCGAGCCAATTGCCGCTTTCTCTTGCGCGGGCTGTGAACTTGCCTCAAACTCGGCTGTGGGAATGCGCCTCTACCTCGACACCGCCGACCGCCCCCTGGCCGAGCCCCTGTTGCGCACGGGGCTGTTCTGGGGCGTGACCACCAACCCGCTGCTGCTGCAGGCGGCGGGCCTAAAGACCGCGCAGCTCCCCGAGTTCTACGCCTGGGCCATGGGGCTGGGCGCGAAGGAGGTCTTCTTCCAGAGCTGGGGCCCCGACGCCGAGAGCCTGGTGGCGCGGGGCCTCGAGCTGCGCGCGATCGGGGAGGGGGTGGTGGTGAAGCTGCCGGTGAACCGGGCCGGCTGCCAGGCGGCGGCCGAGCTACGGCGGCAGGGCTGCCCGGTGCTGCTTACGGCCGTCTATACCCCCGCCCAAGCCCTCTTGGGCGCGCTGGCCGGGGCGCAGTACGTCGCGCCCTACCTGGGCCGCATCGGCGAGGCCGGGCGCAACGCGCGGGCCGAGGTCGCGGCCATGCAGCGCCTGCTGCGCGAGCTGGAGAGCCCCACCCAGATCCTCGCCGCCAGCCTGCGCCACCCCGACGACGTGGTGGCGCTGAGCCAGGACGGGGTGCGCGCCTTCACCCTGGGCCCCGCCCTGGCCCGGCAGTTCTTCGACGAGCCGCTCACCGAGACGGCCGTGCTGGCCTTCGAGCAGGCCATGAAGGAGGTTTCATCGTGATCATCGCTTGTGGCGAGGCCCTGATCGACTTCACCTCCCTGCCCTACGGCGGCCGCACCGTCTACCGCCCCCACCCCGGCGGCTCGCTGATGAACGTGGCCGTGGCCTCCGGCCGCCTGGGGGCGCCCACCGGCTTCCTGGGCAAGGTCTCGCACGACGCCTTCGGCCGCCTGCTGCGCCAGCACCTGCAGGAGAGCGGGGTCTCGCTGGGGTGGGTGGTCGAGGCCCGCGAGCCCACCACGCTGGCCTTCGTGCACCTCGAGACCGGCGAGCCCGAGTACTCCTTCTACGCCGGGGGCACCGCCGACCGCTCGCTCGAGATCGAGGAGCTCCCCGCCCTGCCCAAGGACGCCGCGCTGCACTTCGGCTCGATCTCGCTGGTGCTCGAGCCCACCGCCGGCACCCTGGAATACCTCATGCAGCAGGAGTCGCGCCGCCGCTTCCTCTCCCTCGACCCCAACGTGCGCCCCGGCCTCATCCCCGACCGCGCCGCCTACCTCGAGCGCCTGGAGGGCTGGCTGGGCCTCGTAGACCTGGTCAAGGTCAGCCAGGCCGACCTCGAGTGGCTCTACCCCGGCGAGTCCCCCAAGAGCATCGCCCAGGACTGGCTCGCCAAAGGCCCCGCCCTCGTCCTCGTCACCCTGGGCGGCGCCGGCTCCCTGGCCCTCAACGCCAACGCCACCCGCCTAGTCCCCGTCCCCAAAGTCGAGGTCGCCGACACCGTGGGCGCCGGCGACTCCTTCATGGGCGCCGCCCTGGCCTGGCTCCACCGCCACGGCCGCCTGAGCCGCGCCGGCGTGGGAGGCCTGGAAGAGCCCGGCCTCGAGCAGCTCCTCACCTTCGCCAACCAGGCCGCGGCGATCAACTGCACGCGGCCGGGGGCGGACCCGCCGTGGGGGCATGAGGTGGATAGCCGATAGCCGAGCGCAAGACGCAAAACGCAGGTCGTACGTCGTACGCAAAACGCCCTGTTGGGATCGACCGTCCACTGGGGCTGTGCCCGCCCCGCAGGCTGGCTACAGCCCCACGCCCCAGTAGACGGGCGCTCATGCCGTGCCGCCCCCCGGCCGGGGTGTGCGGCCCGCGCGGGAGGGGGTGGCCGTAGGCCGTACCGGCTTTGCCGGTAACCTGGAGCCCCTCGCACCCCGGGCGGCGGAGCGGTCCCCGCCAAACCACCCCACCGCAACACACCCCTCCCGCAGGCAACGAAGAGAAATCGCCTGTCGCCAGGGGATGAGCGCTTTAGCGCGGCCTCAACTCGAGGTGGTAGCGTGAAGGCAGCATGAGGCGCTGGGCCGACCTTTCCTTGCAGCGCAAGCTCGAGCTGCTGATCGTGGCGTTCATGATCCCGGTGCTGGGGATGGTGGTGGTGCTGCTGACCACGGGCCTGCAGCTCAACCAGGCCCTCAACGAGCGCTACCGCGTCGGGCAGTTCGACACCTACCTCGACCAGCTCGAGATCGCCGTGCTCAACATCGAGACCGGACAACGCGGTTACCAGCTCAGCGGCAACCCCGGCTTCCTCGAGCCCTACAACAAGGGCCTGCGCGACACCCAGACCGCGCTGGCGGGGCTGCGGGAGATGGGGCTGTTCCCCGGCGAGGTCGAGCGGCTGGAGGAGGCGGTCTACTCCTTCATCGAGGAGTGGGCCAAGCCCTCCGTCGCCAAGGTCGAGCTCGGCCGGACCCTCACCCCCGAGGAGCAGAACGCCCTGCTGCGCGACGGCAAGGTGCTTTTCGACTCCCTGCGCATCCGCTTCGACAGCCTCCAGCGCGCCACCGAGCTGCAGTTCAACCTCATCCGCGAGCGCAGCAACCGCGCCACCCAGACCCTCACCGCCCTGCCCTGGCTGCTGCTGCTGCTGGTGATCGTGGCCGCGCTGGGCCTGCGGCTGGGCCTCAGCCGCACCGTCGCCGAGCGCCTGAGCCGCCTCCAGCGGGCCACCGAGCAGATCGCCGAGGGCGACTACGGCGTGCGGGTGGCGGTGCACAGCCGGGACGAGGTGGGGCAACTCGCCACCGCCTTCAACCTCATGGCCGCCTCCCTCGAGCGCACCACCCACAGCCTCGAGGCCGCCCGCACCCGCTCCGAGCTGCTCGCCGCGCTCACCGACGCCCTGCAGAGCGCCACCTCCTCGCAGGAGGTCGCCCGAATCGCCATCCAGGGCCTCAACCAGCTCCTGGGAGCGAGCTACATGTTCGTCAACGAGCTGGTGGGCGACACGCTGGTGTTCACCGGCTGGTACGGCGAGCTGCCGCCGGAGATGGGGCCGGTGCTCGAGACGGGCGTGCCGCTGGCGGCCTCTCCTGAGGCGACCGAGGTGATCCGCAGCGGGCGGCCCCTCTACGACCACCGCTTCTACACCGGCGAACGCCAGCCGCCCGGCCAGCCCGAGCTCGGGCTCGCCATCGAGCCCATCCGCACCCCGGGCGGTAAGGTCACGGGGATCATCTCCGCCATCCGCCCCAGCGCGCTGGGCGAGTGGACCGCCGAGGAGCGCGAGCTCATCGCCCGCTCGGTGGCGGCGGTGGGCATCGCCTTGGAGCGCTCGAAGAACCAGGCCGAGCTGCGCGAGCGCACCGCCGAGCTCGAGCGCTCCAACCGCGAGCTCGAGCAGTTCGCCTACGTCGCCTCCCACGACCTGCAGGAGCCTTTGCGCATGGTCAGCAGCTACACCCAGCTCCTCGCCCGGCGCTACCGCGGCCAGCTCGACGAGAAGGCCGACCAGTACATCGACTTCGCCGTCGACGGGGCCAACCGCATGCAGAAGCTGATCCAGGATTTGCTAAGCTACTCTAGAGTCGGCACCAAGGGCCGCGAGCCCCAGCCCACCGACGCGGGGGAGGTCATGCAGGAGGTGCTCAGGGACCTCGAGGTGGCCCTGCGGGAGAGCGGGGCCCGGCTCGAAGTCGGCGAGCTGCCCCGCCTGCAGGCCGACCGCAGCCAACTGGCCCAGGTCTTCCAGAACCTCCTCGTCAACGCCCTCAAGTTCCGCCGGCCCGGGGTCACGCCCTACATCCGCGTCTGCGCCCAGCCCGAGGGGGCGATGTGGAAATTCAGCGTCAGCGACAACGGGATCGGGGTCGAGCCACAGTACCATGAAAGGATTTTCGTTATCTTTCAGCGTTTGCACAGCAAGGAAGAGTATCCTGGCACGGGTATCGGCCTTGCCATCTGCAAGAAGATCGTGGAGCGGCACGGCGGGCGGATGTGGCTGGAGAGTTCCCCTGAGACAGGCAGCACCTTCTACTTCACCTGGCCTGCGGCAGAGGAAAGAGTATGATCGTGAAGAGTGCTATGATCGAGATCCTGTTAGTTGAAGACAACCCCGGCGACGTCGAGCTGACCCGCGAAGCGCTGGCGGAGGCCAAGGTTCGCAACCGGCTGCACGTGGTGGGCGACGGCGTGGAAGCCCTCAACTTCCTGCGCGGCAAGGGCGCCTACGCCCAGGCCCCCCGCCCCGACATCATCCTCCTCGACCTCAACCTGCCCAAGAAGGGCGGCCTCGAGGTGCTCACCGAGCTCAAGAGCGACCCGGCCCTCAAGGAGATCCCCGTGGTCATCCTCACCACCTCGCAGGCCGAGGAGGACATCGTGCGGAGCTACCAGCAGTACGCCAACTGCTACATCTCCAAGCCCGTAGACTTCGAGGCGTTCATGCAGGTGGTGCGCTCGCTCGAGGACTTCTGGCTGGCGATCGTGCGGCTGCCGCCCAAGGCCACGGCGTAAAATTCGGTAGGGGAACCGCGTGTCGAGGCTCAGGGTACTGCTGGTCGAGGACAACCCGGGCGACGCCTTCTTGGTGCAGGAATTGCTCGAGGAAGCCGCACCGGACGCCTTCGCGCTCGAGCACCTCACCCACCTCGCCCCGGCGCTCGAGCGCCTCCAGCACGAGCGCGACCCCTGGGACGTGGTGCTGCTCGACCTCTCGCTCCCCGACGCGCAGGGCCTCGACACCGTGCACCGCATGCGGGCCGCCGCGCCGGTGCTGCCGCTGGTGGTGATGAGCGGCCTGGGCGACCAGGGGGTGGCCCTGGCGGCGGTGAAGGAGGGGGCGCAGGACTACCTGGTCAAGGGCCAGGTGGACGGCCAGGGCCTCGCCAAGGCCCTGCGCTACGCCGTCGAGCGCGCCCGCACCCAGCAACTGCTCACCGAGCAGAACCGCCTGCTGCACGCCGCCCGCAAGCGCTCGGAGCTGTTGGCGGCCCTCAGCGACGCCCTGCACGCCGCCCGCACCCCCGAGCAGGTCGCCCAGACCGCGGCCTCCCACGTCGGGCCGCTGCTCAAGGCCGACTACATGGCGCTGGTGCAGCAGGACGGGGACACGCTGGTGCTCATCCACGTCTGGGGCCGCCTGCCCGAGCCCTTCGCCCGCACCGCCGAGGGCGGCATCCCCCGCTCGGTGCCCAGCGTGATGTGGCAGGTCATCGACCGCGGCACGGCGCTGTACACCGAAGACTACCTCTCCCTGCCCCAGCACCTCGACCTTGACCTCCCCGCCTACGGCGTGGCGCTCGAGCCGGTGCGGGGCTCGGACGGCAAGGTGCGCGCGGTGCTCTCGGCGGGGCGGCCCAAGCTGCACGGGCCCTGGCTCGAGACCGAGCGGGAGCTGATGGCGCGCGCCGCCGCGACGCTGGGGCTGGCGCTGGAGCGCGCGGAGATGATGGCGCGGCTGGAGGCCAGCAACCGGGCGCTGGAGTCGCGGCTGGCGCTGGCGCTGGAGTCGGCGGGCATGGTGGCGTGGGAGTGGGACCTGCGCCATCGCCAGGTGATGTTCTCCGACACCGCCGAGCAGGTGCTGGGCGGCCAGGCCGTGCAGACTTTGCTGGGCGAGCGCTACCGCGAGGTGGTGCACCCCGAGGACCAGGCCGACTTCGACGCGCGCCTGCGCGCCGCCCTCGAGCACGGCGACGAGTACCGGGCCACCTTCCGGGTCTGGCACAGCGAGCGCAACGACTACCTGTGGGTCGAGCACCGCGGCCGGGTCTCCCGCGACGCCCGCGGCCGCCCGCTGATCCTCAGCGGCATCGCCCACGACATCACCCCCTACCGCCTGGCCGAGGCCGCCCTGCGCGAGAGCGAGGCCCGGCTGCGCCAGATCAACGAGTCCCAGAAGCGCTTCGTCAGCGACGCCGCCCACGAGCTGCGCGCCCCCCTCACCGCCATCCTGGGCAACCTCGAGCTCATGGAGCGCTTCCCCCAGATGCCCCCCGCCGAGCGCGAGGAGGCGTTGCGGGAGATGCGCCAGGAGGCCCGGCGCATGCACCGCCTGGTCAGCGACCTGCTGACGCTGGCCCGCGGCGACGGGGGCGTCACCGTGCGCAACGACCCCCTCCCCCTGGGCGACGTGCTGCTCACCGCCTTCGAGGAGGCCCGCCACCTGGCCCGCGGCCACGACCTGCGGCTGGGGTCGCTGGCACAGGCCCAGGTGCTGGGCGACAGCGACTACCTCAAGCAGCTCGCCCTCATCCTCCTCGACAACGCCCTCAAGTACACCCCCCCCGACGGCTGGGTGGAGCTCGAGCTCAGCGTGCGCGAAGACAAGGCCGAGTTCCGCGTGCGCGACAACGGCCCCGGCATCCCCACCGCCGACCTCCCCCGCGTCTTCGAGCGCTTCTTCCGCGCCGACACCTCCCGCAGCCACGACCCCGGCGGCAGCGGCTTAGGCCTGGCGATCGCCAAGTGGATCGTCGAGAGCCACAAGGGCAGCATCTGGCTCGAGAGCGAGCCGGGCCACGGCACCACGCCCGTGGTGCAACTGCCCCTGGCGAAGGTCTCCCAGGCGAGCGCGCGGTAGGGGCCGGGGGCAATAGCCGATAGCTGAATGCTGCAAGGCACGGGGAAGCAGTGAGCGGCGAGCTTTCAGCCGTCAGCCGTCAGCAAAACCGGGTCGTGGCTCGTGGTGAAAGGAAGCCCTCCCCGCGCGCAGAGAGGGGTTATCCCCCCCAGCCCCCCTTGCTAAGGGGGTGAAGAAGAGGCGTCTTGCGTCTTGCGTCTTGCGTCTTGCGTCTTGCGTTTGGCGTTTGGCGTTTGGCGTACGACGTAGGACGTACGACGCACGACCCGCGCTCAGCGCCCGTCCACCGCCTCCGCCATCTCAGGATTCGTCAGCCGCGCCAGCCGGCGGCGGCCGAAGTCCCACATCTTGAGCACGAAGGCCCAGGCGGGGTGGGTCCACTCGCCCATCACGGTGCCCTCGCGGAGGGCGGCGAGCAGGTCCTGGGGGGTCTGGACGGCTCGAGCGGGGGTCTGGACCCAGGCGGCGCCGATGGAGACGAGGGTGTGGGCGTCGGAGCCGGCGCTGACGGGGAGGCCGCGCTCCTTAGCCCACTGGGCGGCGCGGCGGTTCCAGGTCGGGCGGGAGATGTGGGCGTTGAAGCTCTCGACGATGTCGATCTGGTCGGCCACGCGCTGCAGGGCCAGGGGGTGCAGGCGGTGGCGCTTGAGGGGGTCGAAGCCATGGGGCAGCAGCACCAGCCCGCCCTGGGCCTTGATGCGCTCGACGGTCTCCTCGGGGCTGAGGCCGGCGGGGATCTTCTCGTGCAGGAACAGCCCGATGATCTCGCCCTCGCGGGTCGAGACCTCCTCGCCCACGATCACGGTGAGGGGGGTGCCCTGGGCCAGCTCGCGCAGCTTCAAGGCGCCCCAGATCTCGTTGTGGTCGGTGATGGCCTGCACGTGGATGCCCTTGGCTATGGCGCGCTCGAGCAGCGCCTTGAGCGGGGTGCGGCAGTCGGCCGAGGCCTCGCTGTGGCAGTGCAGGTCCATGCGTATGGTGCCGCTGGGCACCTGCGCGGCCGAGGCCGGGGCGGGGGTGGCCCCGCTCTCCAGCACCTCCTTCGGGCTGGGCTTGGCCTGCGGGGGCTGCTCGACCGGGGGGGTCTTCTTGGGGTCGTGCTCTTCAGTGGGCATCTTCCCTCCTACCGTGCTCTTCCCTCGCGTCACGTCCGGTCTCGAGCGCTCTAGGCGGGCTGGGCCACCGCGCTGGGCACCCACACCTCCAGCGCCCCCGGCTTGAGCTCGAGCTTGACCCGCTCGCGCCCGCCGTCGGGCGGGGAGCGCAGCTCGGCGTCGAGGTGGAAGGGGCAGCCCTCCCACTCCAGCGTCAGGGTGCGGCAACGCTCGACGGTGACGTTGGGCAGCTCGTCGAGCTTCTCCTGCAGCAGGCCGCGCAGGTAGGCGCCGAAGCCGACGCCCTGCTCGGGGTTGATGAGCACCACGTCCAGCCAGCCGTCGCCGGGGTCGGCGTCGGGGGCCAGCCGCACGCGCGGGCCCATGGCGGGGGTGTTCATGGCCTCCACCAGCAGGAAGGGCCCCTCGAGGGTGGTGCCGTCGAGCTGCACGCGCACCTCGCAGGGCTGGTAGGAGGCCAGGGTCTGGATGGTGGCGGTGAGGGCCCGCAGGGGGCTCTTGCCGGCCTCGGGGTCGTAGGTGGACATGGTGGCGGCGAAGAGCCCCACCCCGGCGGCCTCGAGGCAGAAGTCGCGCCCCCAGCTCCCGCTGATCTCCACCAGGTCGAAGCGGCGGCGCTCAGGCTGGGCCAGCCCCTCCACGACCTCGCGCGGGTTGCCGCGCACGCCCAGCGCCCCGGCGATGTTGTTGGCCGTGCCCAGAGGCACCACCGCCATCGGGACGCCCCGCTCGGCCAGGTGGCTCGCGACCGCGCGGATGGTGCCGTCGCCCCCGGCGACCACCACCAGGTCGCCGGGGTCCTCGAGGGCTTCGGGCAGGTCCTCGACCGACTCGGTGGGCCGGTGCTGGGCGTTGAAGCCGGCCAGGATCAGGGCGGCCTCGAGGTCGCTGCTGGAGAGGCTGCCGGCGCCCCCGGCGGCCGGGTTGTGGATCAGGGTGACCCGCATGGTGGGTTCTCGCTCGGCACTAACGCCACAGAAAGAGGGGCTCCCGTCGCGGTGCAGCACCGGTGTGCTTCGCGGGGGAGCCCCGGCTCAAGGAGTCTTCAGAGCACCCGTACGGCGCGCAGGATGAAGATCAGGATGATCGCGCCCAGCACCCCCCACAAAATGCCCAGCAGCGAGAGCGAGCCGGCCGCCGCCGCGCCCCCGATGCCCAGCACGTCCGCGAAGATCCAGCGGCCCAGCGCGGAGCCGATCATGCCGATGAGGATGTTGGCGATGGCGCCCTGCCGCGCGTCCGTCCCCATGACCAGGCTGGCCAGCCAACCGATCAGGGCCCCTACCAGAATCGCGATAATCCAATCCATACCCTTTCCTCCTTGGCTCCAGGCTCCTGTCGGGGCCTGGTGATGTCTCGAAATTAGAGAAGCTGTCTTAGCTCACACTGTGGCTCCTCTGAGGCAGGGCTGAGGGGGTATGGGCTACAAATTGGGGGGCTTGTCGGTGTAGAACATGAATCATGCAGCGGATTCTGGTGATCGATGATGACCCCAGCGTGCGGAACTTCCTCAAGCGGGGCCTGTCCTACGAGGGCTACGCCGTAGACCTGGCCGAGTCGGGGGAGGCTGGGCTCAACCAGGCCCGCGACCGCTACCCCGACCTGGTGATCCTCGACTGGATGATGCCGGGCATGGACGGCGTGGAGGTGCTGCGCCGCCTGCGCGCCGCCGACGAGAAGTTGCCGGTGATCATGCTCACCGCTAAGGACGCGCCCGAGGACCAGATCAAAGGCCTCGACACCGGCGCCGACGACTACGTGACCAAGCCCATCAGCTTCGACGTCCTCGTCGCCCGCATCCGCAGCCTGCTGCGCCGCCACCAGGCCGAAGCGCCCACCGTGCTGCGCTTCGCCGACCTCGAGATGAACACCGAGGCCTTCACCGTGCGCCGTGGCGAGCGCAACATCTCCCTCACCAGCCTCGAGTTCCGCCTGCTGCAGACCTTCCTGGAGAACCCCGAGCGCGTGATGTCGAAGGAGCTGATCCTCGACAAGGTCTGGGGCACCGACTTCTTCGGCGACGTCAACGTGGTGGAGGTCTACGTCAAGCAGATCCGGCAGAAGCTCGAGGCGGGCGGCGAGCCGCGGCTGATCCAGACGATCCGCGGGGCGGGGTACGTGTTGCGGGAGAATCCTTAGGGGTCGATAGTCAATAGCCGGTAGCTGATAGCCGGGCGCGCAGCGCGGGTCGTGCGTCGTACGTCCTACGTCGTACGCCAAACGCAATACGCAAGACGCAAAACGCGAACCGCTTTGACCCTCGACCCTAGGCCCTCGACCCTCCCCTTCAGCGAGGACTAAGGCCCGGTTCAAGATCTGCTAAGCACCCCCTCTCATTTTTGGGGGTATGTGTTTGTTTGGGATTTACTGCGCTCTGCTCTCCCCGATGGGGTTGGTGTTGAGCCTGTTGCCTAAACTCGAGCTCGACATTTCCCCGGCATTCGGCAAACCCCGGCCCGCCCTCGAGGCCCCGGCGCCTGCTCCTGCGCCCAAGCCGAAGCCCAGGCCCAGGAAGCCGGCTTTTTCGGTGCGGGTCACGTACTACCAGGCCCTCCCCTCCCAGACCGACGGCAACCCCAACGTCGCCGCCTGCGGGCCCAACCTCGAGCCCTGGGTCCAGGTCGCGCTCTCGCGCGACCTCTTCTTCCGGGAGGACGGGCGGCGGCGCTGCGGGCAGAGGGTGCGGCTGGTCTTCGAGAACGGGCGCGAGCTGCTGGGCGTCGTCAACGACACCATGAACCGGCGCTACCGCAAGCGGGTGGACGTGCTGGTGGCCGCGCACGAGCCCGCGCGGCGCTACGGCGTCGCCGAGGCCCGCCTGATCCTGGAGTAGCCGGTGGACCTGCGCTCGGGCCATGCCTTCTGGCCGATCCAAAACGGCCTGCTGCGGGTCTACCCGCCCCTGGCGCGCGAGGAGCGCTGCGAGGTGGCGGTGGTCGGCGGGGGGATCACGGGGGCGCTGGTGGCCTACCACCTGGTGCAGGCCGGCCTCGAGACGGTGGTGCTCGACCGGCGCGACGTCGGCATGGGCAGCACCGCCGCCTCCACCGCCGTGCTGCAGTACGAGATCGACACCCACCTCACCGACCTCGTGGGGCGGGTGGGCGAGGAGCACGCGGTGCGCGCCTACCGGCTGTGCCTCGAGGCCGTGGACAAGCTCGCGGCCCTGGTGGGCACGCTCGACGACCCCTGCTCCCTCCAGCGCCGCCCCAGCCTGTACTTAGCCTCGAGCCCGCGCCACGTCGCCGCGCTGCGCGCGGAGGCCGAGGCCCGCCGCCGCATCGGCATCGCGGTGGAGTTCCTGGGGCGCGGCGAGCTGGCCGAACGCTACGGCGTCCGCGCGCCCGGCGCCCTCCGCTCCCAGACCGCCGCCGAGGCCGACGCCTACCGGCTCACCCACCGCCTGCTCGAGGCCGCCGAAGCCCGGGGCCTGCGGGTCTACGACCGCACCGAGGTGACGGGCTGGAGCTACCCCGGCGCCGGGGTGCGGCTGGCGACCGACCGGGGCTACGGCGTGAGCGCCCGCGCCATGGTCTTCGCCAGCGGCTACGAGACCCAGGCCTACCTGCGGCAGCGGCTGGCGGTGCTGCGCAACACCTACGCCTTCGTCAGCGAGCCGCTCGAGCCCGGCGCGCTGTGGCCCGAGCGCTGCCTCGTCTGGGAGACGGCGCGGCCCTACCTCTACGTGCGCACCACCCCCGACCACCGCGTCATCGTGGGCGGGGCCGACGACCCCTACCGCACCCTGCCCCTGCGCGAGCGGCGCATCCCCCGCAAGGAGCGGCGGCTGCTGCGGCGCTTCGGCGAGCTGTTCCCCGGCGTCGCGCTCGAGCCCGCCTTCGCCTGGGCCGGCACCTTCGGCGAGACCAAGGACGGCCTGGCCTACATCGGCGAGAGCCCCGAGGTCCCCCGCGCCTACTTCGCGCTGGGCTACGGCGGCAACGGCATCACCTACAGCCTCGTCGCGGCCGAGATCCTGCGCGACCTGCTGCTCGGGCGCGACAACCCCGACCGCCACGTCTTCCGCTTCGACCGATGAGAGGGCTCGTGGGAAGGGCGACGGGTTTCTCAGCCGCCTCTCAGGTTTGGCTCCGAAAGGCTTCAGTAGCCGCCCCGATACTGCGCCTAGCCGAGGTGAATCGATGGTTCTGGAAGCGGTCAAACCCCATTACCAAGCGCTCGAAGCGATCAAGCCGAATTATCAGGAAGCCATTCAGGCCGCGCTCGATTGCCTCAGCGTGTGCGAGAGCTGCGCCAGCACCTGCCTGCAGGACGACGAGGCCAGCGCCCTGACCCGCTGCATCCACCTGAGCTGGGAGTGCGCCGCGGTGTGCGACGGCATGACCAAGTCGCTGCTCGGCGGCTCGAAGTACGCGCAGGACTGGGTGCTGCTGTGCATCGAGGTCTGCGAAGACTGCGCCGCCGAGTGCGAGCGCCACGACCACCCCTGCTGCCGCGCCTGTGCGGAGGCCTGCCGGGCCTGCGCCAGGGTTTGCGGCGAATTGCTCCTCACCCTCGCCTGAGCCCTCGGTCTCACCTCGGCCCTCCCAAAACCGGGAGGGCCGCTCGTGCGACGCTCAGGCAACGACAGCCCGCCGCGGTCGTTCCCGCGTCATCCGGGCGGCCCTCCCGCGAGGCGCGCCGGGCGCCAGGCTTCGACCCACTCGCCGTGGCCGCAGCGGTCGCAGGGCAGGAGGGGCTCGCCCCCCAGGAAGCGCGCGACGTGCCCGCAGCGCGAGCAGGCGTAGGGCCCCGTCCGGGGCGCGGGGCCGCGCGCGGGGCAGCGGGCGGGCTGCTCGGGGTCGTCGTCGGGCCAGACGGGCAGGCCCGGCAGGGCCTCGCGGGGCGCGAAGGCGAACACGCTGACCTTGCCGGAGGGCTCGAGGTAGGCCCGCCGCACCTGCCCGAGGTGTTCGATGCCCTGCTCGCGCAGCGCCTCGAAGAGCTCGGCGCGCGAGAGGCCCTCCCGGTGCAGGTTCCGCAGGTCGAGGCGCCCGTCGCGCACTAAGGCGGTGGGGGCGCTCTCGACGAAGCGCTCGAGCCGCTCGTTGCGCTCGGTGAGGCGCACCAGCCCGCGCTGCAGCAGCACCACCCCCGTGACCACCACCATCGCGTGCAGCAAGGGCACGTCGGGGTAGAACATGGGGTCGCCCACCGCCGAGCCCAGCGCCACGATCAGCACGTACTCGAAGGGCGTGAGCTGGCTCATGCCGCGCTTGCCCATCCAGCGCAGCAGCACCAGGGTGTAAAGGAAGATGACCGCGGTGCGGAAGAGGATCTCGAGCGCGTAGAGCAGGGGCTTATCGCCCAGGAAGATCCGCTCGAGGTCGAAGACCCGGATGGCCTCGTCCATGGGCGCGGAGGGCGGCTACTCGTCCTTGCGCACGCGCTTGCCCCGGTTCTCGGCCCACTCCTTGGCCCGGTCGGTGGCGATGGCGATGGCTCGGCCCTCGTCGTAGCCCTCCTCCAGCAGCGCGTTGGCGATCTCGATGGCCTTGTTCCGCACGGTGGCGGTGAAGTTCTTGAGCGATTCGGGGTAGTCCTCACGGGTCCAGGGCATGGTTGTTCCTCCTAGCCTCGAGCCGAGGCGGGCACGGGGGCGGGGGTGCTCTCGGCGGGGCTCGAGCCGGCCCCGTCCTTGAGCCAGTGGGCCTGCAGGTGGGCGATCGCCATCTCCTTGGCCTTGGCCTCCACCTCGATCCAGGGCACCTGGCGGTAGCAGCCGGGCACCACGGTCACCAGGTCGTGGTGGGCCCCGTCGTGCAGCGCGTCGCGGCCGTTGGAGATGCGCACGACCTGCCACTCGGCCCTGGGCCAGGTGTCGCGCGCGAGGCGCACGAACTCGGCGACGCTGGGGTGGTCGAAGCCGTCCAGGCGCTCCTTGACCACGTGGTGGTGGGCGTCGAAGACCATGGGCACCCCGGCCTCGACGCAGGCCTCGAGGGCCTCGCCGGCGCCGTAGAAGCGCTCGTCGTTCTCCAGGCACAGCCGGTTGTAGACCGGCGTGGGCAGTTGCCGCACCACCTCGGCCAGCGCCTTGCCCCGGCCGCCCTTGCCCCCGTGGATGGTGATGGCCGCCCAGGGCGAGCGGGGCAAGCCCAGCCAGTCGAGGAGCTGGGCCTGGTGCTCGAGCTCGGCGATGCTGCGCTCGACGACCAGGGGCGACTCGGAGCTGAGCACCACGAAGGGCTCGGGGTGGGCCACCAGCCGGATCCCCAGCCGCTCGGCCGCCTGGCCCACCTTCGCCAGCTCGGGCTTGAGCCCCTCGAGCACCATCTCCCCCACCCCGTCGCACAGGTCGCTGAGGGGGAAGAGGTCGGGGGGGAGGCGGTAGAGCCGGATGCCCCACCTGGCGCAGAACTCCAGCGCCCGCAGCAGGGTGCGCAGGTTGGCCTGGTACAGCTCCTCCAGCACGTAACCCTTGAGCTCGTCGGGGAGCAGGCGGTAGCGGGAGAGCTGGTAGGTGTGGTAGCGCACCGCCTTGCTGTGGGTGATGCAGACCAGTCCGAGGTTGGGTCCTCCGGTCGTCGCTTTCATACGGTCCTCTCGTGCTGCGTGACGTGCTGCTGCCTCAGCCGCAGGTACTCGGGGTCCTCCACGACCTTGAGGTAATAGCTCTGGAAGATGGCCGCCGACTGGGCCTTGACGGGGTCGGGCTCGAGCGGCAATTCGGGCCCCTTGGGGTTGGCCTCCCCGCTCGCCGCCTTGGCGTACTTGCGCCCCGAGCGGTGGCGGGCGTAGCGCAGGGCCCGGGTGTAGCCCATCTGCAGGAACTTGCGGGCCATGTCCATGCCCACGAAGTCGCCCTGGCGCTTGTACTCGAGGTAGCAGGCGTAGAGCTTCTCCGCCGACTCCTGCGCGACCTCAGGGGTGCGGAAGCGCCAGTGCGGCAGCAGCTCGCTCTTGTAGGGCTCGGCCAGCAGCACCCCCTGCTCCCCCTTGCCCACCCGGTAGCGCTCGGGGTGGGCGCGGAAGTCGGTGTCGCGGTAGTGGCGGGCGTAGTCCTTGGCCGCCACGGCTAACCTCCCGAGGAGAGCGCCGCGTCGTCGGGGGCCAGGGGCGGGGTGGGGCGGTCGCCCTCGAGGTGGGCCTGGAAGTCCTGCAGCACGACCTTGAGGTTCTTGCTGTGCTCGACGAAGACCTGGGCCCACCAGCCGGCGAGCTTCTGCGCCAGGCCCGAGCCGGCGTCGGCCTGGGCCTCGACGAACAGCGTGAGGCGGGTGCCGCCCTCGACCCGCTCGAGGCTGGCCCAGCCCTTGACGTCGGCGTTGTGCTCGAGCTCCTTCACCGTCTCGAAGGCGACGAGGCGGCGCGGCTCCCAGCGCGTCGCGCGCAGCACGAAACTCAGGTCCACGTCCTGCGCCCCGCGGTAGACGAAGCGCCAGCCAGTCCCCTCGCGCAGCGCCGCCCGGATCGAGCTCGACCACTCGGGCCAGCGCTCGAAACTCACGAACTCCTCCCACACCTCCGGCAGCGGGGCGTGGACGACGACGGTGGCTTCACCGCGCAGCCCCATCGCCCCCCCTCCCCGACGACCGGAACGCGGAGGTTTTTACAATTTCCTCCAAAATATC
Source organism: Calidithermus terrae (assembly GCF_003574345.1). NCBI lineage: Bacteria > Thermotogati > Deinococcota > Deinococci > Thermales > Thermaceae > Calidithermus > Calidithermus terrae. The sequence goes on along the minus strand of NZ_QXDL01000029.1, from coordinate 5,988 downwards.
CCTCGACAGCATGATTTATACGATAAGGAAGGGCTCTGACTTGGCCCTGACGTCTTCCTGAGGCCGGGCTGAGGCCGGCGCGGCCACCGGAAGGAACGGCCCCACGAGGCGTTTTCGCCGTTTCAGGGGGGGTAGCAACGGTGAAGGCCCGGGCGTAACTCCTGGCTTCAGTCTGTACTCAGCAAAACCCCGCATACTGCTGCAAATACCGGCCGGTCCCCGCCGGCCGTGCCCAGGAGCCCTGCCGTGTCCGCCCTATCCCGAATCAAACGCATCATCGTTACCCTGAGCGGCCCCAACCTCAAGGCCGCCCAGCTCGAGCGCCTGCGCGCGGAGCTCGAGGCCCTCCCCGGGGTCATCGGCGCGTTCATCAGCGCCCAGACCGAGATGGCCCACGTGGTCTTCGACTCCGAGCGCATCAAGTGGGCGCAGATCCAGAAGCGCCTGGAGGAAGCCGGGCTGGAGGTGAAGACGCTGGGGCTGGGCGGGGAGCACCTCGACCCCCTGCGGGCGCAGGGGGCCTGAGCCCGGAACGGGGCCGTTAGGATAAGCGGGATGCTCCTCACCGCCCCCCTGCTCGAGGTCCCCCACGGCTTCACCACCCGCGAGGGCGGGGTTTCCCAGGGGCCCTACGCCACTCTCAACCTCTCCGCCTCCACCGGCGACGCGGCCGAGGCCGTGCTGGAGAACCAGCGCCGGGTGCTGCAGCGCTTCGGCGACCCGCCGGTCGCCGCGCTCGACCAGGTGCACGGCAGCACGGTGCACGCGGTCGAGGGCCCGGGCGTGCGGACCGGCGACGGCCTGCTGACCGGCGTGCCCGGCCTCCTGCTGCGCGTGGGCGTGGCCGACTGCTACGCGGTGCTGCTGCACGACCCCGTGCGCCAGGTGGTCGGGGCCCTGCACGCCGGCTGGCGCGGCACCGTGGCGGGCATCCTGCCGGCGGCGCTCGAGCGGATGCAAGCCCGTTACGGCAGCCGCCCCCAGGACGTGCGGGTGGCGCTGGGCCCGGGGGCCGGCCCCGGCTTCCAGGTAGGCCCCGAGGTGGCCGAGCAGTTCGCCCGAGCGGGCCTCGAGTGCTTCCACCCCGACCCCATCACGCCGGGCCGCTTCCGCCTCGACCTCGTCGCCGCCCTGCGCCAGCAGGCCCTGCACGCGGGCATCCTCCCCGAACACTTCTGGGCCTCAGGCGCCGACACCCTCCACGACGAGCGCTTCTTCTCCCACCGCCGCGACCGCGGCCGCACCGGCCGCATGTGGGGCCTGATCCTACTGCCCCGCTGAAGCGCGAGGACGTTCCGTCCTCGCGCCCGGTGGTTCGTCGAGGGGTTAGGGCCAAGGCGTTTTGCGTTCGGCGTCCGGCGTAGGACGTACGACCCGCCCCCGCCTACCGGCCACCGACATTTAGCCTCCCCCAATCAAGGCGTGTCCTCCCGTGACGTATGACCCCCCATCCGGGGGAAGTAACGCTACACTACTTGTGGATGCTTAGGCCCAAAGCCCAGTTGTCCTCGGTGCTCGAGATCACCCCGCAATGGCTCCAGGAGCGGGGGATCCGGGGGCTGCTGGTGGACCTGGACAACACCCTCGTGCCCTACAAGTTCAAGGGCGAGGCCCCCGAGGCCATCATCGCCTGGGTGCGGGGGCTCGAGGCGGCCGGGGTCCGGGTCTTCCTGGTCTCCAACGCCCGCCGCAAGCGGCTCAAGGCCTGGTCGGCCAAGCTGGGGGTCGAGGGCATCGGGCTGGCCGGGAAACCCTGGTTCGGCATTCGCAAGGGGCTCAAGCAGTTGGGGTTGCCCGCCTCGCAGGTGGCGATGGTGGGCGACCAGGTCTTCACCGACGTGCTGGGGGGCAACCTGGCCGGGGCCTATACGGTCCTGGTGACCCCCGTCTCCGATAAAGAGCTGGGCTACACCAAGCTGGTGCGGCAGTTGGAACGGCTGATTCTCAAGCAATAGGGCAGGTGGATGCGGGATGAACGTACTGACCATTGGCGATAAACGACTCGGAGCGGCCCTCTTGGACATGGCCCTCCTCGAGGACGAAGAACTCCAGCGCGCATTGGAGCAGCACCGCGAGGTAGGCGGCACCCTCAGCGACGTGATCATCGAGCTGGGGCTGCTCTCCGAGCGCCGCATCGCCCAGGCCATCGAGGAGACCTTCGGCGTGCCCTTGGTCGAGCTCGCCACCCTCGAGATCCCCCCGGAGATCAAGGCGCTGGTGCCGGCGGAGAAGGCCAAGACCCTCGAGGCCATCCCCTTCGCGCTGGAGGGCGGCAGCCTGCGGGTCGCGCTGATGAACCCCCTCGACAACCTCGTGCTCGAGGAGCTCGAGGACATCACCGGCCAGATCATCGAGCCCTACCAGACGACGCGCTCCTCCTTCAACTACGCCCTCGCCAAGAACTACCCCGAGCTCGGCCTGCACGTCCCCGACGCCCCCAAGTCGACGAGCGAGAGCGAGATGCGGCTGGGCGACCTGCTCATGGGCAAGGGCTTCGTTGACCGCGACACCCTCGAGCAGGCCCTGGTGCAGCAGGAGAAGACCGGCGAGCTGCTGGGCCGCATCCTGGTGCAGAGCGGGGCCATCAGCGAGTCCCAGCTCTTCCAGGCCCTCGCCGAGCGCGCGGGCATCGAGTTCCGCGAGCGCACCGACGACTTAGAGCTCCAGATGGAGATCGCCGCGCTGTTGCTGCGGGCCGACGCCCTGCGCTACCAGGCGGTGCCGGTGCGCCAGGACGGCACGCAGGTGCTCGTCGTGCTCTCCGACCCCCGCCACGTCGAGGCCATCCGCACCGCCATCGCCCGGCCGGTGCGCTTCGTGCTGACGCTGCCGAAGGCGTGGGAAGCCCTCTTCGCCAAGGCCTACCCCGAGAAGTCGCGGTTGGGCGAGGCGCTGGTGCAGGAGGGCAAGATCGGGCGCGAGGCGCTGCAGGAGGCGCTGAGCGTGCAGCGGCGCATGGGCAAGATCCGCCCGCTGGGCGAGGTGCTCGTCGAGCTGGGCTACATCACCCAAGAAGACGTTGACGACGCGCTCAACAAGCAGCGCCAGGGCGGGAAGAAGCTCGAGGACACCCTGGTGCAGTCGGGCAAGATCAAGCCGGAGATGCTCGCCAAGAGCCTCTCGGCGCAGCTCGGCTACCCCTACATCGACCCCGTGGAGACCCCGCCGGACCCCTCGGTCATCACGCTGGTGCCCGAGTCCACCGTGCGGCGCTACACCATCTTCCCGCACCACCTCGAGAACGGCAGCACCCTGGTGGTGCTGATGAAGGACCCCCGCAACATCCTGGCCGTTGACGACCTCAAGATGATCACCCGCAAGGAGATCCTCCCCGCCGTCGCCACCGAGGCCGCCATCACCAAGCTGATCGAGCGCTTCTACGGCGGCGCGGGCGAGATCGACGAGCTGGCCAAGGAGTTCGAGAAGAAGAAGCAAGCCCGCGAGGAGGTCGTCGATACCAGCGCCCTCGACGACAACGCGGTCGTCAAGCTGGTCAACACCGTCATCCGCGAGGCCTTCTTGCAGGAGGCCTCCGACATCCACATCGAGCCGCGCCAGACCGACCTGCTCGTGCGCATCCGCGTGGACGGGTCCTTGCGCGAGTACATGAAGCTGCCCAAGGGGGCCGGGCCGGCGCTGGCGAGCCGCGTGAAGATCATGGCCAACCTCGACATCGCCGAGCGGCGGCTGCCGCAGGACGGGCGCGTGCGCTACAAGGACCGCAGCATCGACCTCGACCTGCGCCTGTCCACGCTGCCCACCGTCTACGGCGAGAAGATCGTGATGCGCCTGCTGCGCAAGGCCTCCGAGATCCCCGAGATCGAGGGCCTGGGCTTCGCGACCGGGGTCTTCCAACGCTTCACCGACGTCATCGCCAAGCCCTACGGCATCTTCCTCATCACCGGCCCTACGGGCTCGGGCAAGTCCTTCACCACCTTCTCCATCCTCAAGCGCATCGCCACCCCCGACAAGAACACCACCACCATCGAGGACCCCGTCGAGTACGAGATCCCCGGCATCAACCAGACCCAGGTCAACCCGGTGGCGGGCCTGACCTTCGCCAGGGCGCTGCGCTCGTTCTTGCGCCAGGACCCCGACATCATCATGGTCGGCGAGATCCGCGACTCCGAGACCGCCAAGATCGCCACCGAGGCCGCCCTCACCGGCCACCTGGTCATCGCCACGCTGCACACCAACGACGCCGCCGGCGCCGTGACCCGCCTCGACGAGATGGGCGTGGAGGCCTTCAACGTCTCGGCCTCGCTGATCGGGGTGCTGGCCCAGCGCCTGGTGCGGCGGGTGTGCGAGAACTGCAAGCAGGAGGTCGAGCCCGACCCCGACGTGCTGCGCCGCCTCGAGCTGCGCGAGAGCGACATCAAGGGCAAGGTGCTGTACAAGGGCACCGGCTGCGAGCGCTGCAACGGCACGGGCTACAAGGGCCGCGCGGCCATCCACGAGCTGATGGTCGTTGACGACGACGTGCGCCACGCCATCGTCGCCGGCAAGACCGCCACCGAGATCAAGGAGATCGCCCGCAAGGGCGGCATGGCCACCCTGCGCGAGGACGGCATCATGAAGGCCTTCCAGGGGGTCACGACGCTCGAGGAGGTCATGGCCAAGACCAACGAGTGAGGCACGGCGTTCTCACTCCCTAAGGCCATCATGAACACCCGAACCCGCCATGCGCTGGTAGAACTGGACTAACGGAGGACCGAATGCTCAAGGCGCCCGACATTGTAGATCTCCTGACCCTGTCCGTGGACCGGGGCGCGAGCGACCTGGTGATCACCGTGGGGCTGCCCCCCATGATCAAGGTGGACGGCGAGTTCCACCCTTCCGAGCACGAGCCCCTCACCCCCCAGGACACCCGCCGCCTGATGTACGCGCTGATGGACGAGAAGCAGCAGCGCTCCTTCGAGGAGGACAAGGAGCTCGACTTCTCCTTCAGCCTACCCAACAAGGGCCGCTACCGCGTCAACGTCTTCCTGCAGCGCGGCAGCGTGGGCGGGGTGCTGCGCGTGGTGCCCACGGTGGTCAAGAGCTTCGAGGAGCTCGGCCTGCCCAAGAACGTCGCCGAAATCGCCCTCTCGCCGCGCGGGCTGGTGCTCATCACCGGGCCCACCGGATCGGGCAAGTCCACCACGCTGGCCTCGATGATCGACTACATCAACGAGCGCCGCCGCTGCCACATCGTCACCATCGAGGACCCCATCGAGTTCTTCCACCGCCACAAGTCCTCGATCATCAACCAGCGCGAGATCGGCTCCGACACCCACGACTTCCACCGCGCGCTGCGCTCGGTGCTGCGCCAGGCCCCCGACGTGATCCTGGTGGGCGAGATGCGCGACTACGAGACCATCTCCGCCGCCATCACCGCCGCCGAGACCGGCCACCTGGTGATGGGCACCCTGCACACCAACTCGGCCCCCGAGACCATCGACCGCATCGTTGACGTCTTCCCCGAGGCCCAGCAGGAGCAGATCCGCGTCCAGCTCGCCAACAACCTGGTGGCCGTGATGACCCAGCAGCTCCTGCCCAAGGCCTTCGGCGGCGGGCGCGTGCTGGCTTACGAGCTCATGATCGCCACCCCCGCCGTGCGCGCGCTGGTGCGCGAGGGCAAGACCCACCAGCTCGTCTCGGTCATCCAGACCGGCGGCCAGTACGGCATGATCACCATGGACGCCTACCTCGCCGACCTCTACCGCCGCAAGCTCATCACCTACGACACGGGCATGACCCGTGCCGTGGACCCCAAGGAGTTCGCCCGCCTGGCGGGCATAGGGCAGCAGCAGCCCCAGCCGGGGGCGCGGCCGACGCGGTCGTGAGGTGGGGTGTTGGCCGGTAGCTGATAGCCGATAGCCGAATGCGGGTCGTACGTCCTACGTCGTACGCGAAACGCAAGACGCAAGACGCTGAACGCCCCTCCCTCCGGCCGGAGGGAGGGGCGTTCAGCGTCTTGCGTCTTGCGTTTCGCGTACGACGTAGGAC
>NZ_QXDL01000289.1:0-4057 GCF_003574345.1 Calidithermus terrae | reverse complement strand
CTGCTGGACCCGCCCGAAGCCCCCAGGCACGACCCGCGGGTGCTCGAAGCCAACACCCGCCGCCTGGCCGAGACCATCGACGCCGCGCTCAAGAGCTTCGACGTGGAGGCGAAGGTGGTGGGCTGGGCCCGCGGCCCCACGGTGACGCGCTTCGAGCTCGAGCCCGCCCCCGGCGAGAAGATCAGCCGCGTCGCCAACCTCTCCAACGACCTCGCCCGCGCCCTGGCCGCCGGCTCGGTGCGCATCGAGGCCCCCATCCCCGGCAAGAGCGTCATCGGCCTCGAGGTGCCCAACGCCGAGCGCGACGTGGTGCGCTACAGCGAGGGCATCGCGGGCTCGAGCTTCGTGCGATCGAAGGAGCGCCTGCCGCTGGTGCTGGGCAAGAGCATCGACGGCGAGATCTGGGTGCGTGACCTCGCCAAGATGCCCCACCTGCTCATCGCCGGCTCGACCGGCTCGGGCAAGAGCGTGGCGGTCAACACCCTCATCAGCAGCCTGCTCTTCAAGTTCCTGCCCACCGAGCTGCGCTTCTTGATGATCGACCCCAAGATGGTCGAGCTCACGCCCTACGAGGGCATCCCCCACCTGATCCGCCCCGTCGTCACCAACCCCGCCGACGCCGCCGGGGTGCTGCTGGGCGCGGTGGCCCACATGGAGCGGCGCTACAAGATGATGAGCCAGGTGGGAGCCCGCAACCTCGAGCAGTTCAACGAGAAGATGAAGGCGGTGGGCGAGCCCACCCTCCCCTACCTCGTCATCGTCATCGACGAGCTCGCCGACTTGATGATCACCGCCCCCAAGGAGGTCGAGCAGGCCATCCTGCGCCTGGCCCAGATGGCCCGCGCCACCGGGATGCACCTGATCCTGGCGACCCAGCGCCCCTCGGTGGACATCCTGACCTCCTTGATCAAGGTCAACATCCCCGCCCGCATGGCCTTCGCGGTCTCCTCGGGCTTCGACAGCCGCACCATCCTCGACACCGTGGGCGCCGAGCGCCTGGTGGGCCAGGGCGACATGCTCTTCCACCAGCCGGGGCTGCCCAAGCCGGTGCGCCTGCAAGGCCCCTACCTCTCGGAGGGCGAGGTGCACCGACTCGCCGAGTTCCTGCGCCAGCAGAGCTTCGAGGACGCCTTCGGCGAGGCCTACGGCTCCGACTTCGACGGCCCGCCCAACCTGGGCGGCGAGGGCGGGGGCGGCGGCGAGGTGGACTTCTCCGACCCCCTGCTGCGCAAGGCCGCCGAGGTGGTCATCGAGGAGGGCTACGCCTCCGTGAGCCGCCTCCAGCGCCGCCTCTCCGTAGGCCACGCCCGCGCCGGGAAGCTGGTGGACAGCCTCGAGGCCATGGGCATCGTCGGCCCCCACCAGGGCTCCAAACCCCGCGAAGTGCTCATCACCCGCGACCAGTTGCCGGAATACTTCGGCAACTGAAGCGGGGAAGGGTCAAGGGTCTAGGGCCGAGAGCCAAGGCGTCTCGCGTTTTGCGTCTTGCGTTTGGCGTAGGACGTACGACGTACGACCCGCGTCCGGCTATCGGCATCGGCCACCAGCCACCGCCCCCAACCCGCTCAAAGATTCTCCGGGAACAACTGCACCCCCTCGAGCCGAGCGTAGTTGTCGATGAGCTTGTCGAGGGTGCTCTCGAGGAGGCTGGAGCTCAGGCCCTCCTGCACCGCTTCGAAGGGGGCATAGACCATGGGCTCGACCTTGTTGAGCCGGATGATGTGGTAGCCGAACTCGGTCTTGACCGGGGTGCGGGTGGTCTCCCCCACCTTCAGCCGGGCCATGGCCCGCTCGAAGGGCTCGATCAGGTTACCCAGGGGGTAGCAGCCTAAGTCTCCCCCTTCGGCCTGGGTGCCGGGGTCGATGGAGAGCTCCTTGGCGAGGGCTTCGAAGGTCTCGCCTTTGGCGAGGCGGGTCAGCACGGCCTGGGCTTGGGCGGGGGTCTCGACCAGGATGTGCGAGGAGCAGTAGCGCGCCGGCTGGCTGAACTGCGCGCGGTTGAGGTAGTACAGCACCTTCATCGCGGGCACGCTGATCTCGATGCGGCCCACCAGGTCGTCCATGAAGGCGTTGAAGGTCAGGGCTTCGTACACCAGCAGCCGGTAGCCGGCCAGGTCGCGCAAGCCGGCTTCCTTGAGCCCTGCCTGGAAAGCCTCCTCGTTCTCGAAGCGCCCCCGCACGGCGTCGATCTGCTCGTTCACGGCGGCGTCGCCGGCCGCGAAGCCCCGGCGCTCGGCCACGTTGATCACGGCGCGGTCTTTGGCGAGGCGCTCGAGCAGCCGGGGTTTGAAGTCCTCGAGGGCCTCCGCCGCCTCGGCGGTGTAGGGGATGCCCTGGCGGATGAGGGCCTGATGGGTGAAGTACTCCCACTGCAGGTCGAAGTACGCCCGCGTCAGGTTGGTCTTCCCCACCTTCGCCACGACCGGGTCGGCCCCCTGGGCCAGGGCAAGGGGGGCCAGCACGCACAAAAGCCACAGAATCGAGCGCATGGATCATGTTAGCACGCGGCCGCGGGGGCGGGTTGAGCGGTGAGCCAGCCAGGTGGAAGGGCCGCTGGGGACACCGGAAGAAAACACGGTAGAATCAGCCGCGTGAGTTTTCCCGAGTCCACCAAGTTCCAGTTGATCGTCGTCGGCGCCGGGCTGACGGGCCTGGCCTGCGCCTACGAGGCCCAGAAGGAGGGGCTGAGCGTCGCGGTGCTCGAGGCCCGTACCCGCCCCGGCGGGGCGCTGCACACCCTGGGCCAGCCCGGGCTGCAGCTCGAGTGCGGCCCCGAAAGCATCCCTTCCACCCCCGCGCTGGAGAGGCTGCTGCGGGAGTTGTCGGTCGAGGCCATCCCCGTTCAGGAGCGCAAGGCCTTCAAACGCAACGGGCAGTGGGTGGCCTATCCCCAGGGGCTGCGCCCCTCCGACCCCGGCAGCTACGCGGGCATGGGCCCCCTGCTGGGGCTCAGCGCCCGCCTGCGCCTGCAGGGCGAGGGCCTGGTGGGCCGGGGGACCCTCGAGGACGAACCGGTCGCCGAGTTCTTCACCCGGCGCCTGGGGAACGCGGCTTGGGAGGTGCTGGCGCCGCTGGTGCGCGAGGAGTGGGGCGGCGACCCGGCCCAGCTCTCCCTGCGCTCGGCCTACCCCGCGCTCTGGCAGGCCGAGAACCAGCACGGCAGCCTGACCCGCGCCCGCTCCGAGCTGTCCGCGGCGCCGCGCGTGACCTTCGCGCAGGGCATGGGCACCCTCATCGACGCGCTGGGCAAGGCCCTGGAGGGCAAGGTGCCCTTCGGGCCCGGCCAGCAGGCGGCCGTGCTGCAGCGCAAGGGCGCGTACTGGCGCGTCTACACCCCACAGGGGCTGCTCGAGGGCGAGAGCGTGGTGCTGGCCTGCTCGGCCCCCGCCGCCGCCCGCATCCTGCGCCACATCAACCCCCAGGCCACCGCCCTGCTCAACCAGACCCCGCACCTGCCCTACAGCAGCGTCCACCTCGCCTTCGCCCAGGAGCAACTCCCCGACGACCCCCACGACGTGCGCCTGTGGGAGGAGGCCGGGCGCTTCTACCGCCTCAGCCGCACCCGCGCCCGCTTCCCCGAGCGGGTGGAGGCCGGCTTCGAGGTGCTGCGGCTGGACGTGGTGGGCGAGGCCGCCCGCCTGAGCGACACCGCGCTCGCCCGGCTGGCGCTGGGCCAGGTGCGCGAACAGCTCAAGCTGGGCGAGAATGCGCGGGTGGTGCGCAGTTGGGTCTTCCGCCAGGTCGGCGCCCTGCCGCAGCCCACCCTGGGGCACCACCGCCGCCAGGGCCTGCTCGAGAGCGCCCTCACCCGATTGCCCGGGGTCTTCTTCGCCGGGGGGCCGCTCGAGCAGGCCGTCGCCAATGCGGAACAGGCTGCGCGCAAGGTTTCGGGTTTCCTGGCGTTGCAGAAGGCGGAGGGCTAGGGGGTGAACGCCTGACGCGGGTCGTGCGTCGGGTGTGCGTCGTACGTCGTACGCCAAACGCAAGACGCAAGACGCAAAACGCCTTGTCACCCCACTTGGCAAGGGGGGCCGGGGGGATAAACCCTCCCCGCGGG
>NZ_QXDL01000288.1:0-4066 GCF_003574345.1 Calidithermus terrae | reverse complement strand
CCCCTATCCCCTTTACCCCAACCGCTATAGGCTATTAGCTACACAGCCATGAACACCACGAACACCGCCTTCGACCCGACCGACCCCGACTTCCTCACCAACCCCTACCCCACCTACCGCCGCCTGCGCGAGCAAAGCCCCATCTTCTTCTTCGAGAAGTGGAACGCCTACGTGCTCACCCGCTACGAGGACGTCAACACCCTCCTGCGCGACCGCAAGCTAGGGCGCGTGCTGGACAACCACCCGCAGTGGGGCGAGTACGAGTGGCAGTTCGAGCAGACCCGCGTGGGCTCGATCCTCGAGATCGAACCCCCCGACCACACCCGCATCAAGGAGGTCTTCCACCAGACCTTCACCCCCAAGCGCGTGCGCGAGCTGTCGGGCAAGATCCACGCCCTGTGCGAGCGGCTGGTGGACGGCCTGCTCGAGCGCCCCGCCCGCGAGGCCGACCTGATCCACGACTTCGCCCAGCCCATCCCCGTCACCGTCATCGCCGACCTGCTGGGCATCCCCGAGGCCGACCGCCACCACCTGGTGCCCTGGTCGAAGGGCATCATCGGCTGGTTCGAGCCCGAGCGCACCGAGGCCATGGAGGCCGAGGCCATCCGCTGCGCCCAGGAGTTCGCGGCCTACCTGCGCGCCATGATCCCCCTCAAGCGCCAGCAGCCCGGCGACGACCTCTTCAGCGCCATGCTCCAGGTGCACGACCGCGAACCCGAGCGCCTGAGCGAGCAGGAGCTCGTCAACAACTGCATCCTCTTGCTCAACGCGGGCCACGAGGCGGTGGTCAACGTCATGGGCAACGGCATGAAGGCCCTGCTCTCCCACCCCGAAGCCTACGCCCGCCTCAAGGCCGACCCCAGCCTCATCCCCACCGCCGTCGAGGAGATGATGCGCTACGACACCCCGCTGCAGTTCTTCGAGCGCTACGTCCTCGAGCCCCTGGAGTACAAGGGACAGCGCTGGGAGCGCGGCACCAAGCTCGTGCTCTACTACGCCTCCGCCAACCACGACCCCGCCGTCTTCCGCGACCCCGAGGCCTTCGACATCACCCGCAACCCCAACCCCCACCTGGCCTTCGGCGCCGGGCTGCACTACTGCATCGGCGCCCCGCTGGCCCGCGTCGAGCTCCAAACCGCCCTGCGGGTGCTGCTGGAGCGCCTCCCCGGATTGCGCCTGCTGCCCCAGGACTTCAGGTACATGCCCAAGAACGTATTCCGCTACCTCGAGGGCCTGAAGGTGGCGTATTGAGGTTGAGGGTCTAAAGTCGAGGGCCAATGGCTAAGGCGTACGACGTAGGACGTACGACGTACGACCGGCGTCTGGCGTCTGGCGTCTTGCGTTTGGCGTTCAGCCATCAGCAGGGACTTTGCTCACTGTAGCCACCCCCCGCCTTGCCCTATGCTGCCCTCCATGCCCGACATCACCTCTCGAGCCGACATCGCCGCCGTGGTCAACGCCTTCTACGGCAAGGCCACCCGCGACCCGCTCATCGGCCACCTCTTCGAGGGGCTCGACCTGCAGGCCCACCTCCCCACCATGCACGACTTCTGGGAGAACATCCTCTTCCGCACCGGGGCCTACAAGGGCGGCATGATGTACAAGCACCTCGTGCTCAACGCCCGCAAGCCCCTGCGGCCTGAGCACTTCGAGCGCTGGCTCGAGCTCTTCACCGCCACCGTAGACGAGCACTTCGCCGGGGAGAACGCCGAGGCCGCCAAGCAGTACGCCCGCTCCATCGCCCAGACCATGCTCTCGCGCATCGTGGGGCCTACGGGGTTGCCGATGGCTTTTCTGGATGCTGGGCGGGGTGATAGGGGATAGCCGGGCGCGGGATGCGGGGCGTACGTCGTACGTCCTACGTCGTACGTCGTACGCAAGACGCAAGACGCGAGACGCAAAACGCCAGACGCCCTTGACCTTGACACCAGCGGGGAGGGGTAACCACACGCCACGAACCGCGGACCACGCGCCATTTGCTGACGGCGGAAAGCTGAAGGCTTAAACTTCCGGCCTCTACACCGGCGCTCCATAACAGAAAAACCGAGGGGAGAAATCTCCCCTCGGGTGGAACACGGAGGCTTATGAGGTTGCCCGGAGCTAGCCCTGGTTGCCGCCTGTGCCGCGGGCGAGGCCCTGGAGTTGCTGGATGAGCTGGTCGAGCATCGCGGAGTAGGGCTCGGCGGCGAAGGGGTTGGGGGCGTCGGTCGCCAGGGTGGGCATTTCGGTCTGGGTGGCCTGCTCGGTGGCGGGCTGCTGGGTCTCGGTGCCGCCGGCGCCAGCGCCTTCACCCGCGCCTTCCCCGGTGCCGCCGGCGCCAGCGCCTTCACCCGCGCCTTCCCCGGTGCCGCCTTCGCCAGCACCCTCACCGGCGCCGGCTTCGCCGGTGGCCGTGCCCTCGCCGCCCTCGTGGGCCGGGGCCGCCCCGGCTTCGAGGGCCTTGCGCTGCTCCTCGGTGAGGATCTGGTCGAGGGCCTGGCTGTAGTACTCGGCCGTCCCGTCCCAGACCGCCGCGGAGCTGCGGATCGCCATGACGTAAGGCAGGATCTTCTGGGCCTGCTCCTGGCTCAGGCCCCCCTCGGCACTGGCGGCGAGCTTCTGCAGGGCCATCAGGCGCAGGGCCAGCTTGGACACTCCTTTTTGCCCTACGTTCTGGGTCTGCTCAGGTTGGGCGGGTTGCGCGGGTTGGGCCGGGGCCTGCCCCTGGGCGAATGCGCCCCCTACAGCCAGCAGGGCCGAGACCGTCCACAAATGCATGCCTTTTTTCACGTATTCTCCTCCTGCGCTTTCGTTTCGGAAGCCCGGGCCCGGGTTTCTTCCTAAGCCCCATGCTTGGCCCGTCTCATGGCAGTTTCGTGGCACGGTTGTGAAAAAGCCGAGAACCGGCCTAAGCTGAAGCCGGACTGAGGGGCCAAAATGCCCATGTGGTTGAGGAAGCCCCACCTTAAGGTGGATGGGCCTTAATCCAAAACCGCCGGCTTGACTCTGCCCTTCGGGAAGGCCCCACACTGCTTGCCGTGAACGAGACCAAAGCTCCTCCCCAGCACATGAGCATCGGCGAGTTCGCCCGCAGGAGCCGGCTGTCGCTCAAGGCCCTGCGGCTGTACGACGCGATGGGCCTGCTGCCCCCCGCCCGGACCGACCCGGAGTCGGGCTACCGCTACTACCTCGAGCAGCAGCTCGAGCGCGCCCGGCTCATCGGCCTGTTGCGGCAGCTCGAGCTGCCGCTCGACCGCATCGCGGAGGTGCTCGAGCTCCGCGGCGCGGAGGCCGCCCGGGCCATCGCCCGCTACTGGGCCGGGGTCGAGGGGGACGTGAGGACCAAGCGGCGGCTCGTTCACTACCTCGAGGACTACCTCGAGGGGAGAGGAGAAACCATGTACGAGGTCAGGACCCGGGAAGTGCCCGCGCAGAAGGTGCTGTGTATCCAACGCAAGGTGTACGTCAAAGAACTGTCGCCCTTCATCAGCGAAGCCTTCGACGCCATGCACGCCCACCTCACGGCGTCGGGCCTGAAGATGAGCGGGGCAGGGCTGGTGGTCTACCACGGCGAGGTGAACGAGGACTCCGACGGGCCGGTAGAGGTTTGTGTCCCCTTCGAGGGCAGCCTCGAGCCCCGGGGCGAGATGGCGGTACGGATCGAGCCTGCCCACCGTGAGGCCTACACCCGGCTGACCAAAAGCCAGGTCGAGTTCCCCGGCATCTTAAAGGCCTACGACGCGGTGGCCGGCTGGCTCAAGGCCCACGGGTTCTCCGGCGAGCGCTGCTCGCCGCGTGAGGTCTATTTCGCCGACTGGGGCGAAATCGGGCCCGATGACCCCGCCTGTGACGTCGCTTTCCCCTACAGCGGCTGAACGGCATCGGCTCCACCTGGCCCCGCCCGGCCGGGCGGGGCCCCTCAAGGAGCGCCTGCTGGGCGGCTACACGCTCTTGCGGATGTCGGTGCTACGCCGGCACGGGGTTCCGCCCACACCCGCGCCCCCACAGGCGCAGGGGGGGCCGGGGACGGCGAAACGGCGAAGGGGCGGGCCAAGGCCCGCCCCTACCGCCCCCGCCGGGCTCAGCC
>NZ_QXDL01000287.1:0-4129 GCF_003574345.1 Calidithermus terrae | reverse complement strand
CCCGGCCGTACTGCTCCTTGGGCACCATGGTGCTGACGGCCGCCGAGAAGGCGGGCCACTGGAAGGCGTGGAAGGCCCCGCTGACGGCGGCGGCCAGGTAGAGGTGCCAGACCTGCAGGCCCCCGCCGCCCCCGCCTTCTGAGCCGTGGGCCTTGACCCTCCGGCCGTGTCAGGGTTGACCCTGAGGGCAGGAGGTGAGGCGAATGGTCGGCACGGGAACGAAGGCCGGTGAGCTCTACAAGGCGCCCAAGGGCCAGGTGGTGCTGGTGGAAGTCCCGCAGATGCCCTTCCTGGCGGTGGACGGCCTCGGCGACCCCAACTCGGAGGGCTTCAAACAGGTGGTCCAGGCGCTCTACAGCCTGTCCTACGCCGTCAAATTCAGGCTCAGGAAGTCTCTGGGGCTCGAGCACAAGGTGGGGCCGCTCGAGGGCCTGTGGTGGGTGGAGGGGGCCGAGGGCATGAGCTTCGAGGAGCTGCTCTCCCGCCGCGCCGGGTGGAGCTGGACCCTGATGATCGCCCAGCCCGAGGCCCTCACCCCCGAAGACCTCGAGCGGGCCAGGGCCGAGCTGCGCCGCAAGAAGGGGCTGGAGGGGCTGGAGCGGGTGCGGCTGGAGCGCTTGGGCGAGGGGCTGTGCGCGCAGACCCTCCACGTGGGCCCCTACGCCGCCGAAGGCCCCACCCTCGTCCGGCTCCACGCCGCCATCGCCCGGCAGGGGTACGCCATCGCCGGCAAGCACCACGAGATCTACCTCGGCGACCCCCTGCGCGCCGCCCCCGAGAAGCTGCGGACGCTCATCCGCTATCCTGTGCGCAAGGCATGAGGAACCTGCTGCCCATCGGGCGCTTCTCCCAGGTCACCCGGCTGAGCGTGCGCATGCTCCGGCACTACGACGAGCTGGGCCTGCTCAAGCCCGCCCTGGTGGACGAGGCCTCCGGCTACCGCTACTACAGCCTCGCCCAGGCCGCCGAGGCCGAGCGCATCCGGCTGCTGCGCGAGCTCGAGGTGCCTTTGGAGGAGATCCGCGAGCTGCTCTCGGCCCCGGACGCCCGCTCGGTCCGGGAGCGGCTGGAGCGGCACAAGGCCCGCCTCGAGGCCGCCGTCGCCGGGTACCGGCGGGCGATCGCGGCGCTGGAGGGGCTCGAGGCGGCCCCCCTGGGCACGGCCTACCCCGTGCGCCTGCGCCACGAGGCCGCGCAGCCCGTGCTGAGCCGGCGCCTGCGGGGCCCCTTCCCGGAGATGGTCCGGGGCCTGGGCGCGGCGTTCGCCGCGCTCTACGCCGCGCTCGCGCGGCAGGACCTCCGCCCCGCCGGTCCTCCCTTCGTGCTCTACCACGGCCCCGAGTTCGACGAGGAGGACCTCGACTACGAGCCCGGCCTGCCCACCGAGCGGCTCGGGAGCCCCTGGGGCGACCTGCGGGCCTGGGAGCTGCCCCCCGGCCCGGTGGCCTACACCCTGCACGCCGGCCCCTACGGCGGGATCGGGCGCGCCTACCAGGCCGTGGCGACCTGGATGGGCGAGCACGGCCACGAGGCGGCGGGGCCGCCCAGGGAGGTGTACCTGGTGGGCCAGGGGCAGGCGGAGAACCCGGCCGAGTACCGCACCGAGCTCGTCTGGCCGGTGCGCTAGCCGGCGAGCGCTCAGCCGGGCCGGGCCACCGCCCGCCAGCAGCGCTTGGGCTTGCCGCTGGCGTTGAGCACCTCGAGGGGCTCCAGCCGCAACACCTCCCAGCCCGCCAGCCACTCCTCCAGCATCTCCCGGTCGAAGTAGCACCGCTGCACCCCGGCCTCCTCGAGGTAAAAACCGGGCTCGAGCTCCTGCATCGCCGCCCCCTCGGCCCGGCGCCGCTCGGCCTCGAGGCTCGAGTTGACGTGCAGCGCCAGCACCCCGCCCGCTACGAGCACCCGCCCGACCTCGGCCAGGACGAAGCGGCGGGTGGCGTGGTCGAAGTAGTGCAGCGAGAGGTTCGCCAGCACCGCGTCGAAGGCGCCGCCGGGGAAGGGGAGGCCCTGGCTCATGTCCCCCTGGACGAACCGCGCCCCCAGGCCCTCCTCCCGCGCCGCGGCCCGCGCCCGCTCGAGCGCTTCCCCCGAGAGGTCGAGGCCCACGGCGTGAAACCCCAGCCGGGCCAGCCGCAGGCTGTCGTGACCCTGGCCGCAGCCCAGGTCCAGCACGCGCCCGCGGCCCTCGAGGTAGGGCAGCACGCCGGGGGTGAGCGCGGCGCCCCAGTCCATCGCGCCGCCCTGCTCGAGGATGCGGCGGTGCAAATCTTGCCAGCCCATTATGCTCCTATCGTACTAGAGGTTAAACTGGAGGGGTG
This sequence comes from Calidithermus terrae, assembly GCF_003574345.1. Classification (NCBI taxonomy): domain Bacteria; kingdom Thermotogati; phylum Deinococcota; class Deinococci; order Thermales; family Thermaceae; genus Calidithermus; species Calidithermus terrae. The sequence continues at coordinate 1,811 of NZ_QXDL01000287.1, read as the reverse complement.
GAACTCTACCTGGGCACCGGCGGGTACACCAACGACGACTGGGTGGGCCTGATCTACCCCCCCGAAGCCAAGAAGAACGACTGGCTCTCCATCTATGCCCAGCACTTCAACGCCGTCGAGCTCAACTCCTCCTTCTACAACATCCCCGGCGTGCGCGCCTTCGAGGGGATGCTGAAGAAGAGCGGGGGCCGGGTGCACTGGGGCGTGAAGATCCACCAGAGCATGACCCACGAGCAGAACGCCACCGACGACGACTACAAGCGCCTGTTCGAGTCGGTGGCCCCGCTGCGCGAGGCGGGCGTGCTGGGGCCTTTTCTGGCCCAGTTCCCCCAGCGCTTTCACCGCACCCCCGAAAACCGCAAGTACCTCGCGGCCCTGGCCGAGCGCTTCCGCGACCGGGCCCTGGCCCCCGGCGGCCTGGCCGTGGAGTTCCGCCACCACTCCTGGGACAACGACGAGGTGCGCGAGGCGTTCAGGAAGGCGGGCCTGATCTGGGTCAGCACCGACTACCCCCCGCTGCCCGGGCTGCCCAAGAACCAGCTCCACGTCACCGGCGAGATCGTCTACGTGCGGCTGTCGGGGCGCAACAAGGAGAAGTGGCACGAGGGCAAGAGCGCCTCCGAGCGCCACGACTACCGCTACACCCGCGACGAGCTGGCCTTCTGGGTGCGGTCGCTGCTCGAGGCCCGCGAGCAGGAGGACCTCACCCAGGCCTGGTTCATCTTCAACAACACGACCAAAGGTCATGCCCTCGAGAACCTGCGCGTGCTGCGGGAGCTGCTCGAGGAGGCCGGGTTCTGAGGAGCCGCAGCCGCCGTGGCCGCCCTGCCCACCGAGGAAGCGCTGCTGCAGACCCTCGCCGGGCTGCGGGCTTTGGGCTTCTACGCCGGCTTCGCCGGCCCCGGGCTGGCCCTGCGGCACGCCGAGGCCTATTACGGGCTCGACTGGCCCGACGTCCTGGCCGCAGCCCGCACCCCTGCCGCGCTCGACCAGCTGCTGCTGTGGCCGGACGAACGGCGGGTCTGGTGCCGCGACCTCGAGGGCGTCTACCCCGGCGAGGAGGCCTACGCCACCGCCTTGCGCGAGTGGGCGGGCATCTCCCGGGGCCTGTTCGAGCCGCAGGAGGTGCTCGAGCGCTGGCACACGCCCCTGGGGCCGGTGGAGGTCACCTGGAAAGCGGGGGGACGTGCCTTCCGGCTCGAGCACCCCGACGGCCGCGACGACTTCCTGCGCCACCTGGCGCTGATGCGGCAGGTTAACCAGGGCCTGCGCGACCCCGCCTACCGCTTCGTGGCCTGCGACGACTACCCCGGCGATTGCCGCTTCGTCGTGGTCCTCCACGAGCGGGAGCAGCGCCTGCTCCGCGAGCGCGGCTGGTCGTTCTGTGCGCTGCCTTAGCCGGTCGGGGCCGGGCTCATGGCCCCGACCGCGCCACGGCGCTCAGGTCAGGGCGCCGGGCCCCCCGGTAGGTCTTCTGGTAGTACGGCGTGGAGAGCCCCTCGATCACCACCCGGCTGGCGTAGCTGTTGGCGTGCGCGAAGACGCCCCGGCCTAGGTAGATGCCCACGTGGTCGATGTCCTTGCCGCCGAAGCTGAAGAAGATCAGGTCGCCCTGGCGCAGCTCGCCCGTCACCTCGGGCAGCGCGGCGTACTGCTCGCGGCTGGTGCGGGGCAGGCGCACGCCGATGTCGGCGTAGACGCGCTGGACGAAGGCCGAGCAGTCGAGGGTGCTGTCGGAGTTGGCGCCGTACTTGTAGACCAGGCCCAGGTACTTGAGGATGGCGGGCATCAGGGGGTGGGTGGGGTCGTAC
>NZ_QXDL01000286.1:0-4168 GCF_003574345.1 Calidithermus terrae | reverse complement strand
CCTCCCGCGCGGGCCGCACACCCCGGCCGGAGCAGGGCAGTACGGCGTGAGCGCCCTTCCACGGGGAAGTGGGGCTGTAGTCGGCTTGTGGGGCTGAACACAACCCCAGTGGATGACTGATCCCGAAGGGCGTTCAGCGTTCGGCGTTGGGCGTTCGACTATCGACCCTCACCGCACCTCCACCCCCACCGTCTGCTCCCCCACCCGCAAAACGTAGCGCCCAGGCAGCACGCGGGGCAGCTCGAGGCTGAACACGTCGCCCGGCACCAGGGCGAAGCGGTCTAGAGGGGCGGTGAGCTTGAGGGTGCGGGTTTGGCCGGGCTCGAGGTTCACCTTGGCGAAGGCCACCAGGCGTTCGCGGGGGGCGAGGAGGCCGAGCGGGGGGAAGCGGGTGTAGAGCTGCACCACGTCGCTGCCGGCGCGTTTGCCGGTGTTGCGCACCTCGACGTCCACCTCCACGGCGGTGGCGGTGGCTCTGGCGGCCTGCAGGCGGTAGGTGAAGTCGGTGTAGCTCAGGCCGTAGCCGAAGGGGTACAGCGGCTCGGCCTTGGGGTAGATGTCGGGGTAGCGGTCGTAGGTGAAGGGCACCTGGCCGAAGAGCTTGGGCCAGGTGAAGGGCAGGCGGCCGCTGGGGTTGTGGCGGCCGAAGAGCACGTCGGCGAGGGCGCTGCCCGCTTCGGAGCCGGGGAGGTAGGCCATGAGGATGGCCTCGGGGACGAGCCACGCGTCGGCGGGGAAGGCCAGGGGGCGGCCGGCCAAGAGCACCAGCACGACCGGTTTGCCCATCGCCTCGAGGTCGCGCAGCAGCTTGTACTGCTCGGCGGGGAGCTCGCCGGTGAGGTTGTTGCCCTCGTTCTCGGCGTAGGGCTTCTCGCCCAGGGCCACCACCACCGCGTCGGAGGCCCTGACCGCCGCGGCGAGGGCCCTGGCGTCCTTGGGGTCGGCGTAGGCCACCTTAACGCCCTGCGGCGCGCCCTTCTGGAGGCCCTCGAGCACCGTCGCCCCGGGGGCCTTGGCCCCCTCCTTGCCCTGCCAGTCGATGCTCCAGCCGCCCATCTGCATGGTCTTGTCGGTGGCGGCGGGGCCGGTGACGAGGAGGGTCCTGACGTTGGTGAGCGGCAGGGTGGAGGCGGCGTTTTCCAGCAGGGTGACGGACTCGAGGGCGGCCTGCTTCGCCAGCGGGCGCTGGGCCTCGACCACCTTCTCGGCCTCGGCCACCTCGGCGTAGGGGCGCTCGAAGAGGCCGAGCTCGAACTTCAGCCGCAGGACGCGGCCTGCCGCCTCGTCAACGCGGGCGCGGGGGATCCGGCCGGCCTCGACGAGTTCCTTGAGGGTCTGGAGGTAGCGCTCGACCTCCATGGGCACCATGTACACGTCCACGCCGGCGTTGACGCTCAGGGCCACGGCCTCGGCGAAGCCGGCGGCGGCCTTGTGGTCGCCCACGAGCTTGTCGATGTCGTTCCAGTCGGAGATCACCACGCCTTTGAAGCCCATCTGGCCGCGCAGCACGTCGGTGAGCAGGTAGCGCGAGGCGTGCACCGGCACGCCGTTGAGCGAGCCGCTGTTGGCCATCACCGTGAGGGCGCCGGCCTCGAGGCCCGCCCGGAAGGGCGGCAGCCACACCTCCTGCAGGGTGCGGGGGGCCAGGAAGGCCGGGCTGCGGTCGGTGCCGCCCAAGGGCTGGCCGTAGCCGGTGAAGTGCTTGAGCGTCGCGGCGACGCGGCCGGCCTGCAGGCCCCGCACCGTCGCGGCCACCAGGCTGCCCGCCAGCAGCGGGTCCTCGCCGAAGGTCTCGTAGAAGCGGCCCCAGCGCGGGTCGCGGCCCAGGTCGGCCACGGGGGCGAAGTTCCACAGCGTGCCCGTAGCCCGCAGCTCCTGCCCCACCCTCCGGGCCACCTGCTCCACCAGGGCCGGGTTCCAGGTCGCCGCCAGGCCCAGGTTATGGGGGTAGAGCGTAGCCCCCACGACGTTGTTGTGCCCGTGCACCGCGTCCACGCCGTAGAGGAGGGGGATGCCCAGGCGCCCCTTCTCCACCGCCGCCCGCTGGAGGGCGTTGGTCATCTCGGCCCAGGCGCGGGGCGTGTTGGGCACCGGCCCCATCCCCCCGCCCGAGAGCACCGAGCCGATGCCGCGCTGCACGAGGTAGCGCTCGAGCAGCTCCCCCCTCAGCGGCCCCAGCCCCCAGCCGTCCGACATCAGCTTCGACACCGCCACCTGCGTCATCTGCCCCAGCTTCTCCTCCAGCGTCATGCGCGCGAGCAGGTCGGCGACGCGCTTCTCCACCGGCTGCGCGGGGTCTTTGTAGAGGGGCTGCCCCCCCTGGGCGAGGGCCAGGCTCGAGGTCAACAAGGCGGCGCAGGCCAACCCGAATCTCCGTCGGTTCGTCATGGTCGATCTCCTTGGATGGGCCATCAACCCTCAGTCAGAGGCGGGCGGGCACGGGGGCCCGCCCCTACGTCTGGCATCTTGCATTCGACGTTCGACGTTCGGCGTTTAGCGTTTTGCGTCTTGCATTCGGCATTCAGCGTACGACGTAGGACGTCCGACCGGCGTTTTGCGTCTTGCGTACGGCGCAGGACGTCCGACCCGCGCCCAGCGCCCGCCTACCGGCCATCGAGCCGCTCGTACACCCGCACGTAGTCCACCAGCATCCGCTGCGGGAAGCGCGTGGTCGCGTCGGGCATGCCGGGCCAGGCCCCGCCCACGGCGAGGTTGAGGATGAGGAAGAAGGGGCGGTCGAAGACCCAGCGCGCGCCCTCGGGGAGGTCGGCGGGGGTGCGGGTCTGGTAGAGCACGCCGTCAACGTACCAGCGCAGCTCCTCCGGCTCCCACTCGAGCGCGAAGACGTGGAAGGCGTCGGCGAAGTCGGCGGGGAGGGTGTAGGGCTTGCCGATGCCCGCGCCGCCCGAGTAGCCGGGGCCGTGGATGGTGCCGTGCACGGTGCGCGGCTCGCGCCCGATGTTCTCCATCACGTCGATCTCGCCGCACAGGGGCCAGCTCACCGTGCCGATGTTGTTGCCCAGCAGCCAGAACGCGGGCCACAGCCCCTGCCCGCGCGGGAGCTTGATGCGGGCCTCGAAGCGGCCGTAGCGCTGCTCGAACTTGCCGCGGGTGTTGAGCCGCGCGGAGGTGTAGCGGCAGGGCCCGTACCAGCAGCGCAGGCCCGGCAGGCGCTGCTCGAGCGCGGTGATCGCCAGGTTGCGCCCGTCGTGCACGGCGTTGAGGGTGGATTCGGTGTAGTACTGCAGCTCGCTGTTGCCGTTGCCCCAGCCGCCGGTCTCCACGTTCCACTTGCTGCGGTCCACCGGGCTTCCCAGCGGCAGGTTGAACTCGTCGGCCCAGGTCAGCCGCCACCCGGGAAGGTCTTGGGCCAGGGCGCCGGGAAGGGCCAGCGCCAGGAGGAACAGAAGTTTGGGAAGGTTCAGCTTCATGGGGACCCCCTTCGAGGGCTGGTGGCCTGTGGCCCTTGGTTCATCAAAAGCTTTCTCCACGGGCTATCGGCTATCGACCATCTACCTCTCCCTAACCAAGCCCCCGGTACGTGAAGCAGTCGAAGTCCGCGTGCAGCCGCGCCCCGCTGAGGTCCTGCGCGCACAGGCCGATGAAGGTGCCCGTGAAGGACAGGCCGTTGCAGTAGTCGTCGGAGAGCTTGCCGGAGTCGAAGGCGGGGCCGACGGGCTGCCAGCGCTGGCCGTCGAGGGCGTAGAAGAAGCGGAAGGTCTCGCGCTCGAAGCGCACCTTGAGGTACACGCGCGCGGCCTCCCCCACGCCCACCTCGCGCCCCAGCGGCTCGTCGTAGCGCCCGGCGTCGCACGCCAGCAGGTTGAGGGTCTTGCCCAGCTCCTCGTCGCGGCTGAGGCGCAGGTAGACCCAGTGCCGCGTGTCGTAGTAGCACACCAGCCCGGCCATCTGCTGGAAGTGCCGGGGCTCGAACTCCAGCGCGGTCTCGGCCTCGGCGTAGAAGTGCTGCAGGCGGCGGGCCACCAGGCTCTGGCGGTGGCGCGAGATCAGCGACTCGCGCCCGTAGAGGCGCAGGAAGCCGGGGCGCTCGCTGAGGGAGAGCCAGGAGCCGTCGGCGGGGAGGCGCAGGGTCTGGAAGTGCGGGCTGAGGGTGGGGCCGTCGAAGGGGTCGGTCTCGGGCTCCGGGGGCCAGGGGTGGGGCGGGAGG
>NZ_QXDL01000285.1:0-4213 GCF_003574345.1 Calidithermus terrae | reverse complement strand
CCGCCCAAGTCCGACCCCAACCCCTTCACCCACAACGTGCGCGTGGTGCTGGTAGGCACCCAGGAGCCCATGAACGTGGGCGCGGTGGCCCGCGCCATGCGCAACTTCGGCATGAGCGAGCTCTGGCTCGTGGCCCCCGAGCCCCGCGTGGTGGCCGACCTCGAGGCCCGCCCCCACTCCGACGCCTACCGCCTGGCCGTCCACGCCGACCCCATCCTCGACAACCTCCGCCGCGCCGACACGGTGCTCGAGGCCGTGGGCGAGTGCGAGTTGGTGCTGGCGACCACGGCCCGCTCGCGCGACATCCACGTGGGCCGCCTGGCCGAGCCCCGCGGCGCCGCGCGGGCCGTGGCGCAGGTGGCCCAGCAGGGAAAGGTGGCCCTGCTCTTCGGGCGCGAGATGTACGGCCTGACCAACGAGGAGATGGACCAGGCGGGCCTCATCGTGCGCATCCCCACCGCCCCCGAGCAGCCCAGCCTGAACCTGGCCCAGGCCGTGCTGCTGCTGGCCTACGAGATCTTCGTCGCCATCACCGACCCCCCCGCCCCCAAGCCCGAGCGCCTGGCCGAGCGGGAGGCGCTGGAACACCTCTTCGAGGACCTCGAGAGCTACATCCTGCAGATCGGCTTCACCGACGCCAAGCGCTTCGCCTACGCCCGCCGCCGCCTGCGCCGCATCCTGCACAAGGCCGAGCTGAGCCCCGGCGAGGTCCAGATGCTCCGGGGGCTGCTGCACCAGAGCCGGTGGTACGCGAAGAACGGGCCGCGTTGAATGCTGGATGCCGGTAGCCGGTAGCTGATGGCCGGGCGCGGGTCGTGCGGCGTACGTCCTACGTCGTACGTCGTACGCAAAAAGCCAAACGCAAAACGCAAGACGCCTTGTCACCCCCCTTATCAAGGGGGGCTGGGGGGATACTCGCTCCCCGCACACGGGGAGGGACAGGGAGGGTTCACTACAAGCTGAGGGCTGAGGGCTGACAGCTTACCGCCGTCTACCACGGACCTCCCTAAACCCCTTTCCCGCCCTCCTACAACGCCACTCCCGTGTACCCCCTCGGCAACAGGCGGCGTTCCCAGGCGGCTTGGGTGAGCTGTTCGCGGAAGTTGGGGTGGGCGATGTTGATGAGGGCTTGGGCGCGTTCGCGCAGGCTGCGGCCGAAGAGTTCGGCCACGCCGTACTCGGTGACGACGTAGTGGACGTCGGCGCGGGTGGTGACGACGCCGGCGGCGGTTTTGAGCACCGGGGCGATGCGGGAGAAGGCGCCGTTCTTGCCGGTCGAGGGCAGGGCGATGATGGGCTTGCCGCCCTCGCTGGCGGCCGCGCCGCGGATGAAGTCGAGCTGGCCGCCGAAGCCGGAGTAGATGGTGCTGCCGATGGAGTCGGCGCAGACCTGGCCGGTGACGTCAACCTCGAGCGCGGAGTTGATGGCGATCATGCGGTCGTTGCGGGCGACGGTGAAGGGGTCGTTGACGAAGTCGGCGGGGCGCATCTCGAAGAGGGGGTTGTTGTGCACGAAGCGGTACAGCCGCTCGCTGCCCAGCACGAAGGTGCCCACCACCTTGCCCGGCAACAGGGTCTTGCGGCTGCCGGTGACGATGCCGCGCTCGAGCGCCTCCATCACCCCGTCGGAGACCATCTCGGTGTGGATGCCCAGGTCCCGGCGGCCCTCGAGGTTGGCCAGCACCGCGTCGGGGATGGCCCCGATGCCCATCTGCAGCGTGCAGCCGTCGTCGATGAGGTCGGCGACGTGCCTGCCGATGCGGGCTTCCACCTCGCCGAAGCCGCCGCGCCCGAGCTCGGGCAGCGGCAGGTCCACCTCGACGAAGGCCGCGAACTTCGAGACGTGCACGAAGGTGTCGCCCAGGGTGCGGGGCATGCGGGGGTTGACGAGCGCGATCACCTGGCGGGCGTTCTCCACGGCGGCCTTGGCCGCGATGACCTCGACCCCCAGGCTCACGAAGCCGAACTCGTCGGGCGGGGAGACCTGCACCAGCGCGGCGTCGAGGGGCAGCAGGCCGCGCTTGAACAGCCAGGGGATCTGGTGCAGCGAGATCGGCACGTAGTCGGCGCGGCCGCTGTTGACCGCCTCGCGGTCGGCGGGCCCGACGAACATCGAGCGGCGGCGGAAGTGGCCCTCCATCTCGGGCGCGAGGAAGGGGTCGGGGCCGAGCTGGAGCACGTGGACGAGCTCGACGCCGTGCAGCTCGTCCTTGCGGGCGGCCAGGGCCTCGAGCAAGGGCGTGGGGGTGGCGGCGTTGCCGGAGACGTAGACCCGCCAGCCGCTTCGCACCAGGGCGGCGGCGGTCTCGAGGTCGCACAGGCGCGCCTGGTAGAGCTTGTCCACGTCGCTGCGGCGCAGGGCTTTTCCGGTCCGGGTGGTTTCCATGGCCCCATGCTAGGGCCGGGGGGCGGCAGCAAATGTCCCGCAGGGGCGGGCTCGAGGCCGGGCGAGCACCCCGCAGCAGCCCGGTGTGACGTAACCCCGTTGTAACGGCGATATAACGCCGGCCTTGCTAGATTCGTTCGCAGGAGGGAGCAATGGGTTCGAAAGCCATCGCCCTTGAACTGCGCCTGTGGCACGGGCCGGCCGGAGAGGTCCGGGCTTCGGTGCGCCCCGTGGAGGGCAAGGGCGAAGTGATCTACTTCAAGGACCTCGAGAGCCTGTGCGCCTACCTCAAGCAGGCGGAGGAGCGCAACTTCTGGCTCAAGCCTGCCGAGCCCCCGGGGCTGCGTTGAGGCGCTGCTCAGAATGGCGAGAGCGGGTGGCGCGAACACGCCACCCGCTCCTCGTCGCCGTCCGGCGGGCTTAGCCCTTCTTGCGCGGCTTGGCCTCGGCCTTGTCCGCCTTCGGGGGGGTGTTCACGGGCACCGCCACGGCCTCGCGGGTGCCGCGGGGCAGGCGGTAGAGCATGACGATCGCCAGGATGATCAGGGGGATCGAGAAGATCTGGGTGGCGGTGAAGAGCCCGACGCCGATCTGGTTGTTCTCGTAGACCCTCACCCACAGCGGGTTGAGCCGGAAGGTCTCCTCGAAGACCGAGCGCAGCACGCTGTACCACAGCACGAACTGCCAGAAGGCGTAGCCCCAGGGCTTCTTCATCGCCAGCCAGCGCACCACCAGCACGGTGAGGACGACGCCGATGACCGCCCCGTAGATCTGGGTCAGGTGCACCGGCCCGCGCACCACCTCGCCCAGGCACAGCCCGTAGGCCAGCGTGACCACGTCGCCCGCCTTGCACAGGCCGGGGAAGCCCGAGGCCGACTCGGGCCAGGTGAAGCCGATGGGCAGGGTGGTCAGGCGGCCCACGGTGTCGGAGCCGTTCATGAAGTTGCCCAGCCGCCCGGCGATCACGCCCAGCGCCACGGCGGGGAGGGAGGCCTCGAGGTAGGGCATGAAGGGGGTGCCGTAGCGGCGCGAGTAGAGCCAGAAGGCCAGGATGCCCACGATCAGCGCGCCGTGGATCGAGAGCCCGCCCTGCCAGATGTACAACGCCGAGATGGGGTTGTCGGCGAAGTCGCTGGGGCTGGTGAGCACGTAGCCCAGCCGGGCGCCGATCACCCCCGCCACCACCGCCCAGAAGGCGGCCTGCTCGAAGCGGTCGGGGTCGTAGCCCCAGCCCCGCAGGTAGCGCTTGGCGATCTCGAACCCGGCGAAGATCGCCACCACCAGGAAGAAGCCGTACCAGCGGATCTGGATCGGCCCGATTTCGATCATGATTGGGTCCATACCTAAGCTCTCCTTCCGCAGTTTAGTAGACCTTTACACACTTGCCCGCACGGCCGCTCAGGCCGCCGTGCCGGACGTGGCTAGTCAGCCCCCGGCTGTCCGCCGTCAGCGGTTTGCTCGAGGAGCCGGACGAGCCGGGGCGCGTCGAAGCGGCCCTCCATCAACACCTCGCGACCTCGCAGCAGGACCGGGACGCGGAAGCTGTACTCCAGCCGCAATTCGGGGTCCTGGTCCACGTCGCGCCGTTCGAAGGGGAGGCGCAGGGCCCCCAGCATCTGCTCGGCCTCCTCGCACAGGTGGCACCCCTTACGGCTGACCAGGACGTAGCTCATCGTGATCCCCCGATGCCCTTATCGCTCGTCGCTCGTGCCCGGCTGCCTGCCGCTGCAGGGACGGCCCGGGCTCACGGACCAAGTCTACGCGAGGCCGGGCCGTCCCTGCAGCGGCAGGCAGCCGGGCACGAGCGACGAGCGATAAGGGCATCGG
>NZ_QXDL01000284.1:0-4247 GCF_003574345.1 Calidithermus terrae | reverse complement strand
GGGATGGCCTGCTGCTGGGGGGTGGGCTCGAGCTCGACCTTGAGGCGGAACAAGAACTTGGTGACCTCGCTCTTGATGGTGGCGATCATCTCGTTGAAGAGCTTGGTGGCCTCGAACTTGTACTCCTGGAAGGGGTCCTTCTGGCCGTAGCCGCGCAGCCCGATGCCCTGGCGCAGCACGTCGAGGTTGTGCAGGTGCTCCTTCCAGAAGTTGTCCACGACCTGCAGGATCACGAAGCGCTCGACCGCGCGGGTGAGCTGGGGCGAGAGCTCGGCCTCGCGCTTGGCGTACTCGGCCAGGGCGGCTTCGATCAGCTTTTCCACGCCCTCGTCGGCCTTGAGCGAGCGCAGCGACTCGTAGTCGTAGGCCTCGAGGCCCGGCGCGAAGTCGGTCATGGCGCCCTTGAGGGCGGCGAGGTCCCACTCCTCGGGGTGGACCTGGGGGTTGAGGTGGAGCTCAGCGGCCGCAGCCACGCTGTCTTCGATCATGGCCTGGGCGGCCTCGCGCACCTCCTCGTCCTTGCCCAGGAGGATGGTGCGGCGCTGGGCGTAGATCACCTCGCGCTGGCGGGCCATCACGTCGTCGAACTGCAGCAGCTGCTTGCGGATGCCGAAGTTGCGGTCCTCAACGCGCTTCTGGGCCCGCTCGATGGAGGCGGTGACCATGTTGTTGACGATGGGCTCGCTGTCGTCGAAGCCCATGCGGTCGAGCATGGCGATGATGCGGTCGGAGGCGAACAGGCGCATGAGGTCGTCGTCGAAGGATACGTAGAAGCGCGAGGAGCCGGGGTCGCCCTGGCGGCCCGAACGCCCGCGCAACTGGTTGTCGATGCGGCGCGACTCGTGGCGCTCGGTGCCGATGATGTGCAAGCCCCCGAGCTCCTTGACCCGGATCTCGTCGGCGGCGCAGGTGTCGCGCAGGCGGCGGATCTCCTCCATGACCTCGGGGCGCACGCCGAGCTCGGTGCCCAGGCGGCGGGCCTCTTCCTCCTCGCCCTGCACGGTCTTCTTGATGAACAGCTCGACCTTCCACTCGTAGCGGTCGAAGCCCTCCTTCTGCAGCAGGGCCGCCGCCAGGTACTCGGCGTTGCCGCCGAGCTTGATGTCGGTGCCGCGCCCGGCCATGTTGGTCGAGATGGTCACGGTCTTGCTGCGCCCGGCCTGGGCCACGATCTCCGACTCGCGCTCGTGGTACTTGGCGTTCAAGACCTGGTGAGGGATGCCCTTGCGGATGAGCTCGAGCGTGTGCACCGAGCGCTTGAGCAGGTCCCAGGCGGTGCGGAGGTTGCCCTTGGCGGGGACGGCGGAGTCGTAGGGCTCGAGGTCGGCCTCCTTGACCTGCGCCGGGCGGGCCAGCAGGCTCCTGATCTGCTCCCACTGCCCGCCGCTCTGCTTCTCGGCGGCCTTGAGGAAGATCTGGGCACGGAACTCGACCTGCGCGAGGTAGTGGCGCGGCTCCTTGAGCATGGCCGAAAGCCGCTCGGACTTCTCGACCGAGATGGTGCCCACCAGCACCGGCTGGCCCTTCTCGTACTTCTCGGCGATCTCCTCGACCACGGCGAAGAACTTGCCCCGCTCGGTGCGGTAGACCACGTCGGAGCTGTCCTCGCGGATGACCTTTCTGTTGGTAGGGATGGTGCGCACGTCCATCCCGTAGATCTCCTGGAACTCCTTCTCCTCGGTCTTGGCGGTGCCGGTCATGCCCGCGACCTTCTCGTAGAGGCGGAAGAAGTTCTGGTAGGTGATGGTGGCGAGGGTCTGGTTCTCGCGCTCGATCTTGACGCCCTCTTTGGCCTCGATGGCCTGGTGCAGGCCCTCGCCGTAGCGGCGCCCGGGCATCAGGCGGCCGGTGAACTCGTCAACGATGATCACCTGGCCGTCCTGCACGATGTAGTCGCGGTCGATGTGGTAGAGGTCCTTGGCCCGGAGCGCCTGGGTGAGCATGTGGGCCTTCTCCATGTTCTCGGTGTTGAACAAGCCCTCCACGCCCAGCAGCTTCTCGGCCTTGGCGATGCCCTGCACGGTGAGGTGCACCGACTTCTGCTTCTCGTCGATGGTGTAGTCGCCGGTGGGCTCCTTGCGCACGCCGGGCTCGGCCTTCTCGCCGCGCTCGAGCTTCTTGGCGATCTCGGCCATGCGGTAGTACATGTCGGTGGCCTTCTCGGCCGGCCCGCTGATGATGAGCGGGGTGCGGGCCTCGTCGATGAGGATGGAATCGACCTCGTCAACGATGGCGTAGTGCAGCGGGGTGTCGTGGCGCAGCACCAGGAATTCGGGCTGCACCACCATGTTGTCGCGCAGGTAGTCGAAGCCCAGCTCCGAGTTGGTCACGTAGGTCACGTCGGAGCGGTAGGCGGCCTGGCGCTGCTCGGGGGTGGAGTTGTGCTGGATGATGCCCACGCTCAGGCCCAGGCCGCGGTACACGGGCCCCATCCACTCGGCGTCGCGGCGGGCGAGGTAGTCGTTGACGGTCACCAGGTGCACGCCCTTGCCCGCGATGGCGTTGAGCGCGACCGCGAGCGTCGCCACCAGCGTCTTGCCCTCGCCGGTGCGCATCTCCGCGATCTTGCCCTCGTGCAGCGCCGCCCCGCCGATGAGCTGCACGTCGTAGTGGCGCAGCCCCAGGAAACGGCGGCTCGACTCGCGGGTGAGCGCGAAGGCCGTGGGCAGCAGGTCGTCGAGGGGCTCGCCGTTCTGATAGCGCTGGCGCAGCTCGGCATAGGCCGCGGCCAGGTTCTCGATCTTCTGCACCTCGGGCTCGAGGGCGTTGACCGGGGCGACCACGGTCTTCCAGTAACGAGCGATGTGCCGCTCGTTGTTGTCAAAGAGCTTATTGATGAGGCCCAACATAACCGTTCACGATTCTAACCCGGCAAGATGAGGATTTGGGTGGGCTGGAACCAGTCAAGGAAGCGGGCAGCTAGCAGCCTTCAGCTATCAGCCGTCAGCGGTAAACAGGAGGCTCGTGGCCTGTAGCCCGTGGTAGACCCCTCCCCGCCGGCGTCGAGGGGGTATCCTCCCCGGTCCCCTCGCTAAGGGGGGTGAAGAAGGGGCGTTTCGCGTCTTGCGTTTGGCTTTTTGCGTACGACGTAGGACACGCGTTTAGCGTTTAGCGTCTTGCGTCTTGCGTTTTGCGTCTTGCGTTCAGCATTCAGCTTCACGCCAACGGCAAATACGCCGCCGCGGGCAGGCTCAAGGGGTCTCCCTGCCCGCTCCAGCGGCGCCAGGCGGCGAGCGCGATCATGGCGCCGTTGTCGGTGGCCATGCCGCGGGGCGGGAAGAACAGCCGCAGGCCGGCCTGCTCGAGGCGCCCCCGCAGGGCGCGGTTCTGGGCCACCCCGCCGGTGACGAGCAGGGTCTGGAGGCCCGTGTCGTGCGCGGCCCGCAGCACCACCGAGGCGAGGTGCTCGACCGCGACGCGCTGGAAGCCGGCGGCGATGTCGGCCTTGTTCAGGCCCTTCTCCACCGCCCGCAGGGCGGCGGTCTTGAGCCCCGAGAAGCTGAAGGCGTACTGGCCCGGGCCCTGGCCCTGCAAGGGCATCCCGAAGGGCACCGCCTGGGGGTCGCCCTGGGCGGCCAATTTCTCGATCTCGGGCCCGCCCGGGTAGCCCAGCCCCAGGAGGCGGGCCACCTTGTCGAAGGCCTCCCCGGCGGCGTCGTCCATGGTCGCGCCGAGCAGTTCGTACCGTCCCCAGGCCGCCACGCGGAAGAGGTGGCTGTGGCCGCCCGAGGCGATGAGGGCGAGGAAGGGGGGCAGGGCCTCGGGGTGGTCGGCCAGGGCGGCGTAGAGGTGGCCCTCGAGGTGGTGCACCGCCGCGAAGGGCTTCCCGAGCGCCAGGGCCAGCCCCTTGGCGTAGGTGTAGCCCACCAGCAGCGCCCCGATCAGGCCGGGCCCGCGCGTGGCCGCGACGAGCTCGACGTCCCGGAGGCGAACCCCGGCCTCGGCCAGGGCCTGCTCGAGCAGCCCGTCGATCACCTGGGTGTGCTCGCGGCTGGCGAGCTCGGGCACCACCCCGCCGAAGCGCTGGTGCAGCAGGGTCTGCGAGGCCACCTTGTTGGCGAGCACCCGCCCCCCGCGCACCAGCCCGACGCCGGTGTCGTCGCAGGAGGTGTCTATGCCGAGGACCAGCATCACCAGAGGATTGTGGGGGCTCAGCCCGCGGGGGTCAAGGGCTGGAGGCTCGAGAGCAGGCGCTCGAGCTCCCCCAACGTGCTCACCTGCTTGAGCGCGGGGTGCAGCCCGGGGTG
>NZ_QXDL01000283.1:0-4275 GCF_003574345.1 Calidithermus terrae | reverse complement strand
CCGCACGCCGGCCCTCCCGCCCCGACGCGACCGCCTGGCTGCGGGTGCCCGAGCCGGAGGAGTTGCCCGAGGCGGTGCAGGCGCTCTTCGGCAAGTTCCTGGACAAAACCGGCCTCATCCCCAACGTCGCCCGCAACTTCGCCCTGCTGCCCGAGCACTTCCTGCGCTGGTTCGGCTACTACGACTACCTCATGCGCTCGGAGGGACAGCTCTCGCGCCGCGAGCGCGAGATGATCGCGGTGGTGGTCTCGAGCCACAACCAGTGCGAGTACTGCCTGGCCTCGCACTCGGCCTACCTGCGCGAGCTCACCGGCGACCCCGTGCTGCCCGAAGCGCTCGCCGCCAACTACCGCCGCGCCGAGGTCACGTCCCGCGAGCGGGCACTGCTGGACTTCGCCGTCCAGATGACCACCGCCTCCCCGCGCATGGAGGAGGACGACCTCGAGCCCCTGCGCCGCGCCGGGCTCAGCGACGAGGCCATCTTCGAGGCCGCCCAGGTCGCGGCCATGTTCAACCTCACCAACCGCCTCGCCAACGCCCTGGGCTGGAAGCCCAACGCCGAGTACTACGGGATGCACCGCGCCTACGAATAAGCCGGATGGAAGGGATCCCCCATTTCCTGAAGTGGACGGTGGCCGCCGCCGCGGTGGGGCTGCTCCTGCAGGGGGTGAAGCTCTACCTCGAGAGCCAGGGCCGCACGGTGGGCCTCGAGCTCGGCCTGCTGGGCTTCGTGGCGGTGTACGCGGTGGCGCTGGTGCGGTTGCTGGGGACGAAGCCGAAGTAGGCCGATGGCCGATAGCCGGGCGTGGGTCGTGCGTCCTGCGTCGTACGTCGTACGCAATACGCAATACGCAAAACGCGAACCGCTTTGGCCCTCGACCCTAGACACGCTCCTAAGCACTTCGGCGTAAAATAAACCCCGTGTCAGGGCAGGCACCCGTGTCTGCCCTGCTTTTTGCGCCGTGGGCGTGGCCGGGGGTCGCGAGGGCTGGAAGGATAGGGCACACGATGGAAGGTTTGTTGATCAACGCGGTCTTGCGCGGCTTCGCCGGGCGTCTGCCCGCACGCACGCTGGGCTGGGCCTTCCCCGACGAGGGGACGGCGGCGCTGCTGGTGGAGGGGCTGGGCAACCTGGTGCTGCGCTACCGGCCGCCCAACCCGCTGCTGACCCTCGAGCCCGGCACCCTCGAGGGCGAGGCCAAGACCGCCTTCCAGCGCTCGCTGGCCGCGCGGGCCAAGGGGCGGCTGCTCGAGGCGCGGCAGCTCAAGCTCGACCGGGTGGTGTTCTTCGGGCTCGAGGGCGAAAGCGGCTTCGTGGACACCCCGCCCACCCGCCTAGTCTTCGAGCTCACCGGGCGCAACGCCAACCTGCTGCTCACCACCCCCGAGGGGCGCATCCTCACCCTCGACCGCGAGGTGACCCAGCAGGTCAACCGCTTCCGCGAGCTGCGGCCCGGCCTCGCCTACACCCCTCCCCCGCCCTACGAGAAGCTCGACCCGCGCACCGCGGGGCCCGCCGACCTCGAGCGGCTGCTCGGCCTGAGCCTGGGCCAGGCGGCCTCCAGGCACCTCGACGGCCTGGGCAAGGAGCTCACGCAGGAGCTGGCCCGCCGGGCGGGCCTCACCCCGCAGACGGTGCTCGCCCCCGAGCACCTCGAACCCCTCCACCGCGCCCTCAAGAGCCTGGTCGAGCGCCCAGGCGAGCGGACTTCCCTCGCCACCGAGCTCCGGGCCGAGTGGGAGCGGCAGGAGGCCGAGGCCCTGCGCCGCCCGCTGCGCGAGGCCCTGCACAAGCGCATCCACACCCTCGAGGCCCGCCTGGCCGACTACCGCAAGGCCCTCGCCCGGCTCGACGAGGTGCCCGCGCTGCGCGAGAAGGGCGACGTGCTGCTGGCCTACTTGCACCGGGTCCCCGGCGGGGCCGCTTCGGTGACGCTGGAGGACTTCGGCGGCGACCCCCTCGAGATCGCCCTCGACCCCGCCCTCACCCCGGCCCAGAACGCCGAGCGCTACTACAGCCGCGCCCGTCGCCTGGAGGCGTTGGCCGAGCGGGCCATGGAGCTCGAGCCGCGCACCCGGGCCCAGCTCGAGGCCCTGCACCGCGAGGTCGCGGCGCTGGAGGGGGCCAGCCTGCTCGAGCTCACCCGCCGGCTCGAGCGCAGGGACGGCCCGGGCGAGGGCCGCGTGGGCCTACGGCTGCGCTCGCCGGGCGGCTTCGCGGTGTGGGTGGGCCGCAACTCCAAGGAGAACGACTTCCTCACCCGAAGCGCCCACTCGATGGACCTGTGGTTCCACGCCCAGGGCATCCCCGGCTCCCACGTCATCCTGCGCACCCAGGGCCAGCCCGCCCCCCTCCCCGACCTGCTCTTCGCCGCCCGGCTCGCCGCCTACCACTCCAAGGCCCGCGGCGAGCGCAACGTCGCGGTGGACTACACGGCCAAGAAGAACGTCTGGCGCCCGCGCAAGGCCGCGCCGGGGCAGGTGCTCTACACGGGGGCTAAGACGCTTTTCGTGGACGCCGAGGCCCCTTCGGCGCTGTCCGAGGGCGTAGACTGAGAACGGTTTTCACTATGATCGCGCGGTTTCGCACCTACCTCGAGCTCGTCCGCTTCGAGCACACCCTCTTCGCTCTGCCCTTCGCCTACGGCGGCATGCTGCTCGCCGGGCGCGGCTGGCCGGGCCTGGAGACCTTCTCCTGGATCACCCTGGCGATGGTGGGCGCCCGCACCGCCGCCATGGCCCTCAACCGCCTCATCGACCGGGCCATCGACGCGCGCAACCCCCGCACGGCCCGGCGGCACCTGCCCCGCGGCCTCGTCAGCCCGGCCGAGGTGCTCGCGCTCTCGCTCATCAGCCTGCTGCTGCTGGGCGTGGCGGCGCTCAACCTCAACGCCCTCACGGCCTCGCTGCTGCCGGTGGCGGTGTTCTTCCTGGTGGGCTACAGCTACACCAAGCGCTTCACCTGGCTGTGCCACTACTGGCTGGGCCTCACCATCGGCGCGGCGGCGGCGGGCGGCTGGATCGCCGTGACCGGGGCCTTCGAGCCGGCCACCTTCGCCCTGTGGGCCGCGGTGGGCCTGTGGATCGCCGGCTTCGACATCCTCTACGCCACCCAGGACTTCCAGTTCGACCGCGAGCACGGCATCCACAGCGTCCCGGCCCGCTTCGGCCTCGCCCCGGCGCTGCGGATCGCCCGCGCGACGCACTTCCTGGCCTGGCTCGGCTTCGCCCTGACGGGCTGGCTCTACGGCGCGGGCGCGGCCTACTTCGTGGGCGTGCTGTGCGCGGGGCTGGTGCTGTGGTACGAGCACCGCCTGGTCAGCCCCTCCGACCTCTCCAAGATCGACGCCGCCTTCTTCCAGGCCAACGTGGTGATCAGCCTGGGCATGTTCACCTTCATCGCGCTCGAGGCCCTGCTGTAAGCCGCACCGCCGCAGGCTACCGGCCCTACCGGAGCTGGCACCAGAACAGCATCACGCCCGGCTCCTTGTCGAGCTTGGACCAGGTCCCCAGGTAGGTGTAGCTGCTGAAGGAGGCCAGCCAGGCCGCGCCGTTGAGGACGTCCCGCACCTGGAAGCCGTTGGCGAGGAGCTTCTCGCGCATCCGGGCGATGACGGCGTCGGGCTGGACGGAGCCGGGGCCCGTGATCTGGTCGTGGAACATCACGAACTCGTAGCGGGTGCAGTCGCGGCCGATCCCGTTGGCTAAGCGGTTCATGGACTGCTTCATGTCCTCGTAAGGGCCCCCGCCGATGAACTCGTAGCCGGTGAGGGGGAAGTTCCACAGGGTGAACTGCGAGGCGGTGACGACCCGGCCCTGCACCTGGGCAGCAGCGAAGCAAGCGAGCAAGATGGCGGCCAGCAGGAGGATAAAACGGTTCGCCTTCACGGTGGCTATAGTAACCGTTCCATTTTCGGCTCGAGCCGCAAAGATCACAGCGCTGTAAATCCGGGCGTGGCGGCGGTATCCTTACCGTTATGGCCCTCGAGCCCGCCCAGCCCGCCACCTCCACCGGCATCCCGCCCCTGATCCGGCGCAACACCCTGCTTCTGGCGATCACCCAGGCGGTGGTGGGGGCCGGGATGCAGCTCATCCCCGCGCTGGGGGCCATCAGCGTGGTGCAACTGATGGGCACCAACACCTGGTCGGGGCTGGCTACGGCCCTCGCGGGGCTCGCGCGGATGCTCGTGGCCTACCCCATCGGCCGGGTGAGCGACTCGAGGGGCCGCAAGGCCGGGCTCTACATCGGGCTCGTCCTGGCCCTCCTCGGCTCGC
>NZ_QXDL01000282.1:0-4330 GCF_003574345.1 Calidithermus terrae | reverse complement strand
GCCACCAGCTCCCACCGCTTCCTCCCCCCCGCCGAACGCGAAGCCCTCGGCCTGCACGACGGCTTCCTGCGGATGTCGGTAGGGATCGAGAACCTGGAGGACTTGCGGACGGACTTGGAGCGGGGGCTGGGGGCGGTGTGAGGCGGGAGGTAGGAAGCTATCCTTCCCCAGCCCCCCTTGCTCAAGGCGTCTTGCGTTTTGCGTTTTGCGTTTGGCGTACGGCGTAGGACGCACGACGCACGACCCGCGTTCGGCTATCCGCCATCGACCATCGACCTAAACGCCCCCTCGAGCCCCTCCAACGCCTGCGCCACCACCTCGGGCGTGTGGGCCGCCGAGGTGAAGCCGGCCTCGAACTGGGAGGGGGCCAGGTAGACGCCGTGCTCGAGGGCGGCGTGGAAGAACTTCGCGTAGCGCTGCACGTCGCTGGTCTTGGCCGAGGCGTAGTCGCGCACGGGCTCTTCGGTGAAGAAGAAGCCGAACATGGTGCCGGCCTGGTCGGTCTGGAGGGGAATCCCGGCCTGCCGGGCCAGCGCGGCGATGCCCTCGACGAGGGTGCGGGCGGCTTCGGCGGCCGCCTCGAACACGCCGGGGCGGGACCACTCCTCCAGCGTCGCCAGCCCGGCGGCCATCGCCAGGGGGTTGCCGGAGAGGGTTCCGGCCTGGTACATGGGGCCGGCCGGGGCCACCCACTGCATGATCTCCCTGCGCCCGCCGTAGGCCCCCACCGGCAAGCCGCCGCCGATCACCTTGCCCAGCGTGGTGAGGTCGGGCTCGAGGGCGTAGTGGGCCTGGGCCCCGCCCAGCGCCACGCGGAAGCCGGTCATCACCTCGTCGAAGATCAAGAGGGCGCCGTGCTCGCGGGTCAGGCGGCGCAGGCCCTCGAGGTAGCCCGGCTGGGGGCGCACCAAGCCCATGTTGCCCGCGACGGGCTCGAGGATCACCGCCGCGATCTGCCCGGGGAAGCGGGCGAAGAGCTCCTCGAGCGCCCCCAGGTCGTTGAAGGGCAGGGTCAGGGTGTCCTGGGCCGCGCCGCCGGGGACGCCGGGGCTGTCGGGCAGGCCCAAAGTAGCCACGCCGGAGCCGGCCTGCACCAGCAGCATGTCGCTGTGGCCGTGGTAGTGGCCGGAGAACTTCACGATCTTGTCGCGCCTTGTGAAAGCCCGCGCCAGCCGCAGGGCGCTCATGGTGGCCTCGGTGCCGCTGCTGACGAAGCGCAGCATCTCGACGCCGGGCATCAGCTCGGCGACCTTGCGGGCTAAGCGGGTCTCGAGCTCGGTGGGCGCGCCGTAGCTGGTTCCGAGCTCGGCCTGGGCCTGCACGGCCTTCACCACCGCCTCGGGGGCGTGGCCCAGCACCAGCGGGCCCCAGCTCATCACGAAGTCGGTGTAGCGGTTGCCGTCCACGTCCCACAGGTAGGGACCCCTGGCCTTTGCGATGAACACCGGGGTTCCGCCCACCCCGCGGAAGGCCCGCACGGGCGAGTTGACCCCGCCGGGGATGAAGCGCTGGGCTTCTTCGAACAGCGCCTTGGAGCGTTCGTGGCTGAGTTTGGTCATAGTTGAAAGTCAAGGGTCAAGGGTCAAGGGTCAAGGGTCAGGGCGTATTGTGTTTCGCGTTCGGCCATCGGCGTTCGGCGTTCGACGTAGGACGTACGACGTACCACCCTCACCGCACGACCCCCTTCGCGCTGAACTCGTGCACGAAGTCGGCCAGGCGGGCCACGTTGTCGGGCGGGGTCTGGGGCAGGATGCCGTGGCCGAGGTTGAAGATGTGGCCCCGGCGGCCCGCGGCCTCCTCGAGCACCGCCTTCGCCTGCCGCTGTAGCTCCTCCCAGGGGGCCTGGAGGAGGAGGGGCTCGAGGTTGCCCTGGATGGCCCGGTCGTGCCCGATCTGGGCCCAGGCCTCGTCGAGGCCGATGCGCCAGTCCACGCCCACCACGTCGCTGCCCAGGGCGCCGATCGCGCGCAGCAGCGCGGCGGTGCCGGTGCTGAAGTAGATCACCGGCACCCCGCCCTCCTTGGCCGCCGCGATGAGGCGGGCGTTGTAGGGGGCCACGAAGCGGGCGTAGTCGCGCGGGGAGAGCGCCCCGGCCCAGGAGTCGAAGACCTGCAGCGCGGCGCAGCCCGCCTGGGCCTGGAAGAGCAGGTAGTCCTCGAGCACGTGCACGAGCTTGTCCATCAGGCTGGCCCAGGCCTCGGGCTGGTGGTACATCAGCCGCTTGGTCTTCTCGTAGTTGCGGCTGCCCCCGCCCTCCACGGCGTAGCTGGCGAGGGTGAAGGGCGCCCCCACGAAGCCGATGAGGGGCAGGCCGCGCCCGTCGAGCTCGGCGGTGACGAGCCGGATGGCCTGCGCGGTGTAGGGCATGGCCTCGGCGGCGGGCGGGGTCATGAGGCGCTCGACGTCGGCCAGGCTGGCGAGGGCGTTGCCGATCACCGGGCCCTTGCCCTCCACGAAGTCGAGCTCGAGGCCCATCCCGATGAGGGGGGTCAGGATGTCGTTGAAGAGGATGGCGGCGTCGAGGTCGAAGGCCTGGATGGGCTGGAGGGTGATCTCGGCGGCGAGCGCGGGGTCCTGGATGGCGCCCAGCATGGTGGTCTTGGCCCGCAGGGCGCGGTACTCGGGCATGTAGCGCCCGGCCTGGCGCATGAACCACACCGGCGTGGCGTCGGTGGGCTCGAGGCGGGCCGCCTTGAGGAAGCGGGAGTTGCGTACGGATTCGTTCATGGGTTACCCCTGGTTCAGCCAGCGCGCGGCGTCCTTGGCGTGGTAGGTCAGGATCAGGTCGGCGCCGGCGCGCTTGAAGGCGGTGAGGGTCTCCAGCACCACCCGCCGCTCGTCGAGCCAGCCGTTGGCCGCCGCCGCCTTGACCATGCTGTACTCGCCCGAGACGTTGTAGACGGCCAGGGGCAGGTCGAAGGCCTCGCGCACGCGGCGCAGCACGTCGAGGTAGGGCAGGCCCGGCTTGACCATCAGCACGTCGGCACCCTCCTGCACGTCGAGGCCGGCCTCGAGCAGGGCCTCGCGGGCGTTGGCGGGGTCCATCTGGTAGGCGTGGCGGTCGCCGAAGGCCGGGGCGCTGTTGGCGGCCTCGCGGAAGGGGCCGTAGAAGCCGCTGGCGTACTTCACCGCGTAGGACATCACGCCGGTCATGGCGTGGCCGCCTGCATCGAGCGCGGCGCGGATGGCGGCGACCATGCCGTCCACCATCCCGCTGGGGGCCACGAGGTCGGCGCCGGCCTGGGCGTGGGAGACCACCACCTTGCCCAGCACCTCGAGCGTCGCGTCGTTGTCGAAGCGGCCCTCGCGGAGGATGAAGCAGTGGCCGTGGTCGGTGTACTCGCACAGGCACACGTCGGTGATGACCACCAGCCCGGGCACCGCCTTCTTGATGGCCCGGATGGCCTGCTGCACGATGCCGCCCTCGTCGAAGTTCTCCAGGCCGACGGGGTCTTTGTGGCGCGGGAGCCCGAAGAGGATCACGGCGGGGATGCCCAGGCCATAGACCTCCTGGGCCTCGGCCACGGCCTCGTCCACCGAGAGGTTGAAGACCCCGGGCATCGAGCCGATCTCGCGGCGCACGCCCTGCCCGTGGACCACGAACAGGGGGTAGATGAAGTCGTCGGGGGCGAGGGGGGTTTCGCGCACCATGCGGCGCAGGCCGGGGCTGGCCCGCAGGCGACGTAGGCGTTGGGCAGGGAAGGGCATTCTTAAACCTCCGCGAAGACTTGCTCGAGCGCCTCGAGCAGCCCCGAGGCGCTCTGGGCATCGGCTACGCAGTCTACCCCCAGCCCGCACTCGCGCGCAGCCTGGGCGGTGGTGGGGCCGATGCAGACCACCCGGGGCGGGACGACGCCGGGGGCCAGGGCCACCCAGCCGCGCACGCTCGAGGGGCTGGCGAAGACGGCGGCGTCGAAGCCCTGCCGCAGCTCGGCGCGGGCCTGGGGGGTGGGAGAGGCCAGCACGGTGCGGTAGACCGGGATCTGCCGCACGAAGGCCCGGTCGGCCTTGAGGCCCTCGGGGAGCTCGCCGCGGGCCTCCTCGGCCCCCAGCAG
Source organism: Calidithermus terrae (assembly GCF_003574345.1). Taxonomy (NCBI): domain Bacteria; kingdom Thermotogati; phylum Deinococcota; class Deinococci; order Thermales; family Thermaceae; genus Calidithermus; species Calidithermus terrae. The sequence continues at coordinate 275 of NZ_QXDL01000282.1, read as the reverse complement.
CAGGAAGCGCTGCCCGGCCAGGGGGCCCAAGGCGCGCAGGGCCTCGAGCAGCCCCTGCGCGCTCGGCCTCCCGGCCACCAGGTCGGCCTTCAGGCCGTAGGCCTCGAGGGCCTGGGCCGTGGCCGCCCCCACCACCCCGATGCGGGTGCCGGGGCTGAGGGCCAGCCCGGTCCCGGCCAGGTACTCCAGCCCGTAGCGCACGCCGTTGGCGCTGGTGAACAGCAGCCAGTCGTAGTGCCGGAAGTGCTGGGGGGCGGTGCCCGGCTGGGAGGGGG
>NZ_QXDL01000281.1:0-4360 GCF_003574345.1 Calidithermus terrae | reverse complement strand
GCCCCCACCCGCCCGGTCCTCGTGCCCGCTTCGCCGCTCTCGCTGAGCCAGGGCCGCCGGGCCGAGCTCTCCCGCAGCCTAGGGACGAAGCTGATGGGCTACCTGCTCTCCAGCACCACCGCCTCCAACCGCGGCCTGCGCACCTCCGACTTCTTCGTCACCAAATACACCCCCGTGCCCGCGGTGCTGGTGGAGATGGGCTACGTCACCCACCCCGTCGAGGGCCTCAACCTGCGCAACCCGCTCTACCTCGACCGCATCGCCTACGGCATCGCCCGGGGGGTGCTGGAGTACCTCGAGCACGACTACCCCGTCCAGTAGCGCCCGATCCAGGGATCCGACGGCGGACCCCCCATACCCCCGAGCCATAGGGTGAAAAGCCCCTCTATTGGGCCGGGAGGGGCTGGCTATACTGGGCGGCATGAGCGAAGCGGTACTGCCCACCCAGGAACAGGTGCTCGAGGCGCTGAAGGTGGTCAAAGACCCCGAGATCCCTGTCAACATCGTAGACCTGGGCCTGGTCTACGACGTGGAGGTCAAGGAGGACGGGGTCGTGGACATCATCATGACCCTCACCTCCATCGGTTGCCCGGCCCAGGACATCGTCAAGGCCGACGCCGAGATCGCGGTCATGAAGTTCCCCGGCGTCAACGCGGTCAACGTGGACTTCGTCTGGAGCCCCCCCTGGACCCCGGCCAAGATGACCGAAGACGGCAAGCGCCAGATGCGCATGTTCGGCTTTAACGTCTGATCAGACCTCCTTCAGCCCCCGCTCAAACCCCGGTCAGCCGGGCGGCCTAGCCTTGGGGCGAGGAGGTCAGCTATGGCTAGGGTTTTCGCTATCTTCGCCGACGAAAAAGCGCTCGAGCAGGCCACGCGCGGCATGGCCGACGCCGACTACGAGGTGCTGCCGCCCGTCAACGACACCTCGGCCCCGCCGGGGGGAGGCCTGCCCGCGGCCCCCGTGGTGGCGGGGGCGACCCTCAACCCGGGCAGCCCGGTCGGCGTGGGGGTTCCTGCCGGGGCCGCGAGCTTAGTCAGCGGGCCCACGCTCGAGGACGAGCTGCACGGCAAGGGCCTGCCGGAGGGGGAGACCCGCATGTTCGCCGACGCGCTGCGCAGCGGCTCGCACGTGCTCATCGTCCACCGGGCGGCCGAGGGCTTGCCCGACCGCCTGCGCGAGGCCGGGGCCGCCCACGTCTCGCCCAACTGAGCCGGGCTCAGAGCGCTTCTCGCCAAATACCCCGCACGGCCGGGTTGGCTGGGCGGCTAAAACACCCCCCGGGGGGTGTTCGTGGGAAACACGATCAGTCCTTCCTCAGCCCGCCCTCAAAAGCCGGTCAGGCCGGCCGGCTAAGCTCGGGCATGGCCAAGCTATTCGCGGTATTCGACGACGAGCGGGCGCTCGAGAACGCCACCCGCGAACTCGGCGCCGAGGACTACGAGATCCTCACCCCCGGCAACGACACCGGCAACCCCATCAGCGGGCCGCTGGCGGTCGCCAACCCGGCGGGACTGAGCAACAGCAACTACCTGACCCAGTCGGCCGCCGTCATGGTCACGCCGCTCGGGCAGGACGTGGGCGCGGTGCCCGCCGAGCCCGGCGACGACGACCGCATCATCGCCGAGGCCCTGCGCAACGGGGCTTCGGTGCTGGTGATGCGCCGCGCCAGCCGGGAAGCGGCCCAGCGGCTGCGGGAGCTGGGCGCCTCCTACGTCTCTACGGTCTGACCGGCCCCAGCCGTTCGGATCAGGTCCGGCTGGTGTAGCCCTTTTTGAGGTACAGCACGGGGTCGGTGGGGTTGGCCGCCGCGACCAACTGCTGGTACGCCGCCTCCGGGTCCTCGACGAAGACGGCCGCGTACTCCGAGGGGGGCAGGACCACCTCGTAAAAGTGGGTCACGCCCTTCTCTTGCAGCCATTGCACGAGCGCGGCCAGGGCGTCGTCGCCCGGCGCCCCGAAGGCCGGGCCGAAGGCGTCGAGGCTCAGCACCGGGGTTTTGACCCCGCCCCGGGCGAACACCGCGTAGCGGGCCTTGCCCCGCTGGTCCTGCCAGTCGGTGACCAATGTGACGATGAGCCGTTCGAAGGAGGCCCCCCGCAGGGCTTGCTGGAGGTCCTCGAGGGTTTCCTTGGGGGCTGCACGCAGACCGACGACGTTGAGTTCCATAACCGCCGTCAGTTTACCGCCTCGCCCTGCCGGACAAAGCTCCCCGCCACCCGGTCCTCGCGCTCACCAGCCCATGCGCTTGCGCAACTCGGTGATGTGGGCGACGTGGTGGCTGCCGTGCCAGGCGTACAGCCCCAGGGCGCGGGCCAGGGTGGTCGGCCCCGACTCGGGGTGGACGAAGCTGCGCTGCCAGTCCTCCTCCTTCAGCCCCCGCAGCAGCACGACCCAGCGCCGGTGCAGCGCCTCGAGCAGCCGCAGCGAGACCTCGACCGGGGTGTCGCGGCTGTCTGCCAGCCGGGCCCAGGCCTGCTCGTCGTAGGGCTTGATGGCGGGGGCCTCCTCGGTGAGGGCCAACTTGAAGCGCACGTAGCTGTTGAGGTGGCTGTCGGGAACGTGGTGCACCACCTGCCGCACCGTCCAGCCGCCCTCACGGTAGGGCGTGTCGAGCTGCGCCTCGGAGAGCCCTTCCACCGCCGCGCGCAAGTGGGCCGGCGTCTGGGCCAGGACCTGCAGCCACCCCTCCCGTACCTCGGGCGTGATGACGGGGGGAGCCTGGAAGCGGCCGATGGGGTAGCGGGGGTCGCTCATGAAGAGTAGGGTATCGGATCCGGGGCGTTGCTGCAGGCGGCCGTGAGCGGTCAGCCATCAGCCTTCAGCAAAAGGCTTGTAGCTTGTGGTATGTGGCTCGTGGCGTATGGAAGCATCCCCCCTGGCCCCCCTTGTTAAGGGGGGTAGAGAAAGGGCGTTTAGCGTTCAGCCATCGGCCATCGACCCGACCTCACGGCATCCGCGCCGCGCGCACCACGAATTTCCAGTGGGTGGGGTACTCGAGGTCGGGGTCGGGGTAGGTGTCCATGACCCACTGCTCGAGCTCGGCCACCGAGGGGCGGAAGACCTCCTCGGGGACGGCCTGGGTGAAGGAGTAGAGGCGGTCGCGGATGATCTCGAGGCTCGAGCGCGGGCTGCGCGGCTCGATCCAGTCGGCGACCGGCTTGGCCTTGGGGTCGAGGCCGGACTGACGGAGCGCGCGCTCGACCTCGGCCAGGCGCTGCTGGTGGCGGCCGCGCTCGAGGCGGTAGCCCAGCCGCGTGAGGATCTCGGCCCACTTCTGCTGGATGCGCCAGTCCTCGCTCTCGCCCTCCGACTGGTCCCAGCCCTCGAACAGGAAGCCCCCCGGCTTGAGCACCCGCAGCGACTCGCGCAGCGCGACCTGCCAGTCGTCGAGCAGGTGCCAGAAATGCACCACGATCACGGCGTGCAGGCTCTCGCGCTCGAAGGGCAGCTCGCGGGCGTCGCCCTCGACGAGGCGGGCCTTGCGGGCGACCCCGGCCACCTTGTTGCGCAGCACCTCGAGCATGGCGGGGTTGATGTCGAGGGCGGTGTAGCGGTAGCCCCGCGCGATGATGGGCACCGCGATGCGGCCGGTGCCGGCGCCGACCTCGAGGAAGTGCGGCTCGCGGAAGACCCGCTCGACGGGGGCGGTGATGGCCGTGGCAATGCGGCCCGACACCTCGGGCGGGTGGTACCGCGTGCGGTCGTAGGCGTGGGCGACCCGGCTGATGGGGGTCATGACTTGGCCTTCATGATAACAAGCTCATTTCCAGAGTCAACGCACCTGCACCGGCACCCCGCCCGGCGAGCGGGCGAGAAGGACGGGAAATTCCCGGGCCGCCCGGCCTCGGGATCCGCCTCAGGGGCCGAGCCGCCGGTCGCTGCCCGGTGCCCCGTGGGTCTCAGCATCAGCTCATCGAACCCCCCGGTATAATCGCCGCGTGCCCAACCTCGCCGACAAATACGAGGTGCTCGAGGAACTCTGGCAGGAGGGGTTTATCAAGGCTTTCCGGGTCGCTTGTGAAGGGCGGCACGGCAAGCTGTACTGGTTCGACGTGCACACCCCCGAGGCCCGGGCCGTGTTCGCGGGCTACCGCAACGCCCTGCGGCGCCTCGAGGAGCGCCAGGCGCTGCCCGAAGGCCTGGAGATCTCGAACAAACCGGGCCGCTACTACGCCTTCTGGCCCGAGAGCAACCGCCACTCCCTGCGCAAGGCCCGGCTCAAGCCCGTGCAGGAGGTCCTCGAGCCCTTCGGCTACACCCCCAACGACTTCGAGCTCGCTGAGCACGAGGGGCGCCCGGTGGTCGTGGACCTGCGCCCCTCGTGCTCAGCGAGCTCGAAGTCGTTGGGGGTGTAGC
>NZ_QXDL01000280.1:0-4366 GCF_003574345.1 Calidithermus terrae | reverse complement strand
GTGGTTCGCCCCTCCCCGTCCCTCCCCGCGCGGGGAGGGACGGGGAGGGGCGAACCACAGGCCACCCGCCATCCATGGGGCTGGCGTTTAGACCTCCAGCCGTGTGGGGACTCCCGGCTCGAGCCACAGCGTCTTGGCCTCGAGGCCGGCTTTTTGGAAGGCCTGTTCGACCTCGGTGCGGCCCTCGGAGAAGTGGGACCAGCCTTCGTGGTGGATGGGGATGAGGGTGCGGGGCTCGAGGCGCTTGGCGAGCTTGACGGCATCCTCGGCGTCGAGGGTGTAGCGGATGCGGCCGGTGAGGCGGAAGCGGGCGGCCCCTACGTGCAGCAAGGCCGCGCTCACCTTGAAACGCCGGGCGACCTCGGCCAGGCCGGCGAACCACACGGTGTCGCCGGAGACGTAGAGCCCGCCGTGCCGCTGGGAGGGCCACTCGAGGAAAAACCCCGTCACCTCCCCCACCACGGGCAAGGCGATGCGCGGGCCGTGCTGGGCGGGGGTAGCCGTGACGCGGATTTCGCCCACCCGAACCGGCTGCCAGGGGGCGAGCCCCACCGCGTTGCCGCCGAGCCGTTTAGCGCCCGAGACCGTGGTCAGGACGCGCCCGGCTTTGGGCAGGAAGGCCCGGCCGGCGGTGTCGAGGTTGTCGAAGTGCTGGTCGTGGGAGAGCAGCACGGCGTGGACGGGCGGCAGGTTCTCGGGCGCGACGGCGGGGCCGGTGAGCTTGCGCGAGCGCAGCCGCAGGCGGCGGGCCGCCGCGCCGCGGATGGGGCCCTGCTCGAGCGCGTACACCCCGCCGGGCGGGTCGAGCACGGGGTCGGTGAGGAAGCGCCAGCCGCCCACCTCGAGCAGCACCGTGGCCGCTCCGATATAGGTCAGGGTCGCTTCCACCTGGCTCGAGCCTAACCCCAACCTCGGTTGGGCACAATCAACCCTCACCGGCCTTGAATCCTGGCACGGGTCAGCCACCGCCCGGCTCCGAAAAGCTGACCGCCCTCATCCAGACCCGATACAATGCTCAGCGGTATGAAGCCGACCCTCGCCGCTACGCTGCTGCTGGCCGGGAGCCTGTTGCTCGCCGGCTGCCAGAACGACAAGACCGCCGCCATCTGCAAGAACAAGCCCGAAGCCCTCAAGACCACCAACGACGCCGTCACCAGCCTCAAGATCGAGGACGTCAAGGTGGGCAACGGCGCCGAGGCCCTGCCCGGCAAGACCGTCCGGGTCCACTACATCGGCCGCCTGGTGGACGGCAAGGAGTTCGACACCTCCTGCCAGGAAGGCCGCGACGCCTTCGAGTTCACCTTAGGCCAAGGCCAGGTGATCCAGGGCTGGGACAGCGGCGTGCTGGGCATGAAGGTGGGCGGCCAACGCCGGCTGCACATCCCCGCCGCCCTGGCCTACGGCGACCGCTCCCCCAGCACCGACATCCCCGCCAACTCGGCCCTGATCTTCGACGTCGAGCTGGTGGAGGTGAAGTGAGGGAAAAGCCCTCCGCCATCAGCCCTCAGCCGTCAGCGAAGGGCGGAAGGCCCGTGGCCCGTGGCACTTGGGGTCGAGGGTCGAGGCGTCTTGCGTTTGGCGTACGACGTAGGACGTACGACGCCGGGCGCAGGACGCACGACCCGCGCCCGGCGCCCGGCTACCGGCTACCGGCTACCGACAGGTACTCCAGATGAGATTCGTCGTCATCACCGGCCTCTCCGGCGCGGGCAAGACCAGCGCCCACTTCGCGCTGGAGGACCTGGGCTATTTCTCGGTGGACAACCTGCCGCCCGCGCTGTGGCCTGCGCTGCTGGAGACCCTGCAGCAAGCGGGCATCGGCAAGGCGGCGGTGGTCGTTGACATCCGCACCCGCAAGTTCTTGGACCACCTGGGGCCCACCCTGGCCCAGCTCAAGCCCTTCGTGGTCTTCCTCGAGGCCCGCCCCGACGTGCTGCTCAAGCGCTACAACCTCTCGCGCCGGCTGCACCCTTTGGGCACCGGCAACCTCTTGAGCGAGATCGAGGCCGAGAAGAACGCCCTCGCCCCCCTGCGCGACCAGGCCGACCTGGTCATCGACACCTCCGACAAGTCGGCGCGCGAGCTCAAGGAGACGCTCGAGCGGGCGCTGGGCGAGGAGGAGGGCTTCGTGCTGCGGCTGTTGTCCTTCGGCTTCAAGTGGGGGCCGCCGCAGGACGCCGACCTGGTGCTCGACGTGCGCAGCCTGCCCAACCCCTACTACGACGCCCGGCTCAAGCCTCGAGCGGGCACCGAGCCCGAGGTGGCCCGCTACGTCTTCAGCCGCAAGGAGGACGAGCCCTTCTACCGCGCCCTCATGACCACGGCGGGCCTGGCGGCCGAGGGGGCCCGCGAGAACGGCCGCGCGGCCTACACGGTCGCCGTCGGCTGCACGGGGGGGCGCCACCGCAGCGTGGCGGTGGCCGAGCGGCTGGCGCAGGACATGGGCGGAAGGTTTAGAGTAGAAGTCGAGCACCGCGATGTGGGCAAAGGCGATTAGCCCCTTCTCGAGCCAGCCCCTTTCCCCGGGCGAGGTGGGCTGTGCAGGGTAGGGCCGTGCGCTTCGGGCTGCGCTGGCAGAGCTGGCGCTGGCTGCTGCCGGGGATGCGGGTCAAGCGCTACCTGCTGGTGGCGGTGCTGGGGGGGTTGCTGGGGCTGGTGGGGATCCTCCAGCTCTCGTGGGAGGGGCCGCTGGTCTCGAAGTTTTACGAGCTCGTGCACTGGGCCCGGCCCTTCGACGCCCCGGCCTGGCTGACCGGCTCGCTGTGGCTGGGCCTGGGCGTGTTCCTGCTGGCGCAGGGCATCCGCTGGATGAACCGCAGCATGCTCTCCGCCCTCACCGACCCCGACACCGTGCCCGAGCAGGTCTACATCCGGCGGCGGCTCGAGGCCGGCCCCCGCATCGTGGCGCTGGGCGGGGGCACCGGGCTGTCGCGGGTGCTGCGGGGGCTCAAGGAGGAGACCGCCAACCTCACCGCCGTCGTGGCCGTCACCGACGACGGGGGCTCCACCGGGCGCCTGCGCGACAGCTTCGGCATCCCCGCGGTGGGCGACCTCGTCGATTGCCTGGCCGCCCTCTCCGACGCGCCGGGCCTGCCCGACCTCATGGCCTACCGCTTCAGGCGCGGGGGCGAGCTGGCGGGCCACACCTTCGGCAACCTGATGCTCGTCTCGCTGCACGAGGTGGAGGGCAACTTCGCCGAGGCCTTGCGCAACGCCAACCAGATCCTGCGCCTGCGCGGGGCGGTCTGGCCGGCCACCGCCCTACCCGCCAAGCTGTGCGCCCTGCGCGAGGACGGCAGCACCAGCGAGGGCGAGACCCGGCTGCGCGAGGGCAAAAGCCGCATCCGCCGGGTGTGGCTCGAGGCGCTGCGCCGGGAGCCGGTGGGGGTGGCCGCGGAAGGCCTCGCCGAGCCCGGCAGCGCCTTTGAGCAGCCCCCGGAGCTCACCGCCATGCCCGAGGCGCTCGAGGCCATCCGCCGCGCCGACCTGATCGTGCTGGGGCCGGGCAGCCTCTACTCCAGCGTGATCCCCAGCTTCCTGCCGCCGCAGATCCAGGAGGCCATCCTCAAAGCGCCCGGCAAGCTGTGCTACATCCTCAACGTCATGACCGAGAAGGGCGAGACCGACCACCTCTCCGCCCTCGAGCACTACCGCGCCATCGCCGCGCACCTAGGCCGCGCCCCCGAGATCGTGGTGGCCCACACCCAGCCCATCGGCGCCGAGCGCCAGGCCCGCTACGGGGCCGAGGGCCAGCAGCCGGTGACCCTCGACCTCGAGGCCCTCGAGGCCCAGGGCGTGCGGGTGGTGAGGGGCGACTTCCTCGAGGACGGCCCCTACGCCCAGCACGACCCGGCTAAACTGGTACGGGCCCTGATGGCCCTCAGATCCCAATGATCCCTCTCCTCCTCACCGACCGCATCGGCGACGACCACGGCCTGGGCTACGGCTACCCCCAGGCCGGCCTCTACAGCGAGGTGGGCTTCGCCGACCTCACCGGCTTCGAGGCCCTCGAGCGCGACGGCCGCCTGGTGCTGCGCGTGCGCTTGGCCCGCTACGCCAACCCCCTGCAAGCCCCCAAAGGCTTCTCGCTGGCCGTGGTGGGCGTCTACCTCGACACCCAACCCGGCGGCAGCCAGGAGCTGCCCGGGGCCGGCTTCAAGACCCCCGAAGGCCAGGGCTGGGACCAGGCCGTCCTGCTGACGGGCTGGGGCGCCGAGCAGCGCGACCCCGCCGGGGCCGCCCAAGACCTCGAGCTGCGCCGCGACGAGGACTGGCTCGAGGTCTTGCCCGAGCTCCCGCCCGGCGACTACGGCTACTACGTCACGGTCGGCCTCTACGACCCCTTCACCCCCTGGCGCTTCCGCCC
>NZ_QXDL01000028.1:0-27297 GCF_003574345.1 Calidithermus terrae | reverse complement strand
CCCTCGGGGGAGCTGAGGGGGAGGTGATGGGGAATCGCCTCCCCCTAGCTCCCCCGACGGCGGAGCGGTCCCCGCCAAACCACCGCGCCGCAAACCAACCCCTCCCCACCGGCATAAAGGAATACCTCGCCATTCGCGTCCCACCCCACAACTGCCCGGCTCCCGAAGCGCTAGACTCTGGTCTAGAGGGAACAATGAAACCCTGGCTGCTCCTCGTGTGGGCCGTGCTGGGGCCGCTGGCGTCGGCCCAGCAGGAGGTGAGCTTCCGGGCGGCCGACGGGGTGAGGGTCTTCGGCAGCTACTACGCCGCCGCCTCCAAGCAGCGGCCCCTGATCCTGCTGTTCCACATGTCGGGCTCCAACCGCTGGGAGTACGAGGCCATCGCCCCCGAGCTCGTGCGGATGGGCTTCAACTGCCTGGCGATCGACCAGCGCTCGGGCGGGACCATGTGGAACCGCACCAACCGCACCCGCGACGGCCTGGGCCGCCCGGCCGCCTTCGCCGAAGCCCTGCCCGACCTCGAGGCCGCCCTCGGCTGGGCCAAGGCCACCGGCCACCGCGGCAAGCTGCTGCTGTGGGGCAGCAGCTACTCCGCCGCCCTGGTGTTCGTGCTGGCGGCCCGCCACCCCGAGGTGGGCGCGGTGCTGGCCTTCTCGCCCGGGGAGTACCTGGGGCCCGGGCTCTCGGTGCGCGAGGCCGCGGCCCGGGTGCGGGTGCCGGTCTTTGCCACCTCCGCCCGCTTCGAGGGCCCCGCGGTGCGCGGCATCCTGGCGGCGGTGGCCTCGCCCGACAAGACGCAGTTCGTCCCCCGGGACACGGGCATGCACGGCTCGCTGGCCCTGAGCTTCCCGCCCTACCGCGCCGAGTACTGGCCGGCGGTGGCGCGCTTCCTCCGGCGCTTCGTGTGAAAAAAAACGCCGCCCGGCAGGGATGTGCGGACTGCCGGGCGGCCCCTCGAGAGCAGTGTTTTTTCACTCGTTGAGCGCTATACCGGTGTGCGTCTGCGGGTGACCAGGCTAATTAAGAAGGCGACCAAAAATATGAAGAACAGAATCTTGGCGATGTCGGCGGCAAGCCCCGCCAGACCGATGAAACCCAGCACGCCGGCGACGAGCGCGATCACCAGGAATAGCACGGCATAGCTCAACACTCTTTCACCTCCCCTCGTGTGGTTTCAGCGTCCTGCTGTGGCTCGAGCGGCCTCGAGTTCACGCCTTCAAGCTAGGCGTGCCGGCTGATGAGTCGCTGTCGCCTTCCTGAGCCTAGGCTGAGAAAAGCCCCGTTCCTGTCGAGAGAAAACCGGGCTTCTCATCAGCCGAATCTCAGCCAGGGGTCAGCCCAATTTCAAGCCCCGTGCCCAACCTAAATCTGTCCTTGTGGGACAGGAGGCAAGGTATGACCCGTCGGAACAAAGCGTTGAAAGTCCTTACGACATCGGCTTTCCTGGCTAGCAGCCTGTGGCTGGGCGGCGCGTACGCCCAAACCGCCCAACCCCCCGCCCAGCCGGCCATGACCGCCGAGCAGTACCACGCCGAGGCGCAGCGGCTGGCCCTCGAGGCCGACGCCCGCTACGTCACCGACTTCTACGACCAGATCCTGTGGAACCAGGCCATCCGCAACGCCGAGGCCGCCGTGGCCGCGGAGCCGGGCAACCCCACCTACCTGCGCACCCTGGCCGAGCTCTACACCCGCACGCAGTTCTGGTGGAGGGCTTACCAGAACTGGCTCAAGCTCGAGCAGATGGCCCAGCTCGGCGACCAGGAGCGGCAGTGGGCGGCCCTGAGCGCGGCCAAGATCGGCTACATCCGGCTGAGCCGGGGCCTGGCGGTCGAGGCCATCCCCTTCCTCGAGGCCTCGCTGCGCTGGGAGGAGAACCCCCAGGTGGCGGCCATGCTCGACGTGGCCCAGCAGGAGGCGGCCGACACCGCCGTGCAATGACCTGCTTCGGCCGGGGCGGGCCTGAGGCACACCGCACGCCCGGGGTCGCCGGCCCCGTCACCCAGCCTCACGGCTAGGCGTCGCGCGCCCGACCCCACGGAGGTGCACATGAAACTGTGGCTAAGCATCGCTGTAAGCTTGTTGGCCGGCCTGGCGCTGGCGCTCCAGCCGGCCACCCGGCAACTCCTCGACGAGGCCCAGGCCCTCGCCCAGCAGGCCCGCCAGCAGAACGTCGCCCCCTCGCCCGACGCCGACTTGTGGAAGCGGGCCATCGCCAAGGGCGAGGAGGCGGCGGCCCTCGAGCCCCAGGCCCCCGAGGTCTGGCGGGTGCTGGGCAACCTCTACACCGAGACCAAGTGGTGGATCAAGGCCGAGGAGGCCTGGAACCGCCACATCCAGCTCGCCGGGCTCAACGACCCCAAGGTGCGCCAGCAGGCCAGCCTGGTGCAGCTCAACCTGGGCTACGCCGCCTACCAGCGCGGGGAGTTCGACGTCGCGCTCGCCAAGTTCCGGGCCGCCGCCGAGCTCACCCCCAACGACCCCCAGCCCTACCAGTGGATGGGGCGCATCCACCTCGAGAGCGGCAACACCGCCGCCGCCCGCCAGAACTGGCAGCGGGCCGTGCAGCTCAAGCCCGACGCCACCAACCGCTACTTCCTCGAGCTCAGCCAGAGCAGCGTCAACTACGGCCGCGACGCGGTGAGCGCGTTCTACCTGGGCTACGAGGCGTACACCCTGGGCAAGGCGGGCGAGGCACTGGGGCACTTCAACCGCGCCGCCCAGGCCGCGCCCAACTGGCTCGAGGCCAAGCGCTGGGTGGCGCGGGTGCAGCTCGAGCAGGGCAACCCGGCCGAGGCGCTGCGGGTGTGGCGGGAGGTCGCGGCCTCGGGGCAGGCCAGCCCCACCGACCGTTACCAGTTGCGCCGGGCCGAGCTGGCCGCGCAGTACAACCTCCAGGCCGCCGACGCCTACTTGCAAGGGGTGTCCAGCCACCAGCGCGGGGACCGGGCCTCCGCCCGCCGCTTCTTCGAGGCGGCCGTGCAGAGCGCCCCCGGCTTCGCCAGCGCCTGGTACTGGCTGGGCCGCACCGCCTACGAGCAGGGCGACTACGCCACCGCCGAGCGGGCCTACGGCCAGGCGCTCACCCTCGAGCCCGCCAACGCGCAGGCGCGCTACTGGCTCAACCGGGCCCGCCGGGCGATGGGGCGCTGAGGGCAGGGATGGACCCGGAGGGCGGGGCCGCACCCCGCCCTCTTCGCTGTGCAGCACCCCTCAGCCCCCTTTCAGCACCCTGTCAGAGCCGCATCAGCGCGTTTACCCACACTCGAAGAGGCTCCGGGCGAGTCGGAGGGACACCCGAAAGGGGGCGGCCTCGCCACCCCTTAGCGGGCGCGACGGTGCCAGCGGAGGTCGGACGCTATGGAATTCACGCTATTCGCTCCCCACGTCGAGAAGGTCGAGCTCGTCGGCTCGTGGCTCGAGCGGCCCGTTCCCTTGGAGAAGGACGAGGGCGGCACCTGGCGGGCCGAGGCCGAGGTGCCCGACGGGCGGCACTGCTACAAGTTCCGCCTCGACTCGCTCTCGCCCTTCCTCGACGGCGCGACGGTCGAGGTCGCCGACCCGCTCGCCCGCGCCGTGGACGAGGCCAGCGACGACGCCAGCCTGCTCGTCGTGCAAGGCGGGCGCGACGTCACCACCGCCCCCGGCTACGCCTGGCGGCACGACGGCGTGCCGCTGCCCCAGGACGACGAGCTCGTGATCTACGAGCTGCACGTGGGCGAGTTCACCCACGACGGCAAGACCCCCGGCACCTTCGCCCGCCTCCTCGAGAAGCTCGACTACCTGCGCGAGCTCGGGGTGAACGCGCTCGAGCTCATGCCCGTCAAGGCCTACCCCGGCCGCAACTCCTGGGGCTACACCCCGCGCCACTTCACCGCCCTGGAGAACGCCTACGGCACCCCCGAGGACTTCAAGCGCCTCGTTGACGAGTGCCACGCGCGCGGCATGCGGGTGATCCTCGACATGGTCTTCAACCACTCCGACGACAAGGCCCCCCTCGCCCAGATCGACTTTTTCTACTGGTACCGCGACACCCGCGAGGACGAGCTCTACTTCGGCCCCAAGCTCGACTACGAGCGCTTCGACGACACGCTGGGCCTCTTCCCGGCCCGCAAGTTCGCCGCCGAGGTGGCGGCCTACTGGGCCCGCGAGTACCGCGTTGACGGCTACCGCCTCGACGCCACCTACGTCATCGACAACTTCGACATCCTCCACGACCTGCGCCGCCACGCCAAGGAGGCCGCCGCCGGCAAGCCCTTCTACCTCGTGGCCGAACACCTGCCCGAGAACCCGGCCGTGGCCGGGCCCGACGGCCCCGCCGACGGGGCCTGGCACCAGCGCTTCGAGCTGCAGGTCGTGGCCACGCTGTGCGAGGGCGAGCTGCGCGACCACTTCTACGACCCCGGCAAGACCCTCGAGGCCCTCGACCCGCGCAACCACGGCTACGCCGCCCCCGAGCGGGTGGTGCACTTCCTCGAGTCCCACGACGAGATCACCCTCATGCGGGTGCTGGGCGACTACGGCATCACCGGCGACAAGGCGTTGCGCAAGAACAAGCTGGGGGCCACCCTGCTCTTCACCGCCGTCGGCAACCCCCTGCTCTACCAGGGGCAGGAGTTCGGCGGGCACCGCGCGCGCAAGCAGGAGGTGCGCCCGCTGCAGTGGGATCTGCTGGGGGCCGACTACGGCCGGGCGCTCAAGGAGCACTACGCCTTCCTGGCCCGCCTGCGCCACGGCTCCCCCGCCCTCAAAGGAGCCGAAATGGAACCCATACACCTCGACCAAGAAGGCGGCGTCATCGCCTACCGCCGGGGCTACGGCGAGGCGGAGGTGCTGGTGGTGGCCAACCTGCGCGACGAGGACAAGGCCCTCACCATCCCCTTCCCCGACGGGCGGTGGCGCGAGCTGACCTTCGGCTACGACATCGACTCCGCCGGCGGCCGGCTCGCCGACACCTTCCCGGCCTCCAGCGCCAAGATCTATGTCCGCCGGGGCTGAGCTTATGCAGCGCCGACCCGGGGAGTTCTTCACGCTCGAGGCTCGAGCCCTGCAGCGGGTGCTGTTCAACGCCATCCTCCTCGTCTTCGGGCTGCTGCTGGTGATCGAGTTCGCGGGGGCCGTGCTGACGCCGTTGGTGTTCATCCTGCTGGCGGTGGTGCTGGTGATGGGCCTCAACCCGCTGGTGGCGCGGCTGGAGGCCCGCTTCCGCGTCCCCCGCCGGCTGGGGGCGCTGCTGCTGGTGCTGGGCCTGCTGGCGCTGTTCGGGGGCCTGGTCGCGGTGCTGGTGCCGCTGCTGATGGCCCAGGGCACCCGCTTCGCCGAGAGCCTGCCCACGCTGATCGAAGGCTTCGAGGAGAGCCTGCGGACCCTCGGCCAGCGCTACCCGGTGCTGGCCCCGCTCGGCCAGGGGCTGCCCGAGGTCAACTTCTCCCGCTTCCTCGACGGGGACATGGTGGGGCGGCTGTACGCCATCGCCAGCTCGGTGGTGGGCCTGCTCGCCCTGACGCTGGTGCTGCTGACGCTGGTGCTGTTCCTGCTCATGAACCCCGACCCCCTGGTCAAGGGCGTGCTGAGCGGGGTTCCCCCGCACAGTCGCCCGGTGGTCGAGCGCACCATGGTGCGCATCGGCTCGCAACTGGGGATGTGGCTCATCAGCACCATGATCTCCTCGGCGGTGGTGGGGCTGCTGGTGGGGATCGGGCTGGCGCTGGTGGGCTATAAGAACGCGGTGCTCTTCGGGGTGGTGGCGGCCGTCACCAACCCCATCCCCTTCCTGGGGCCCTGGCTGGGCATCAGCCTGCCGGTGCTGGTGGCGGGGGCCGAGGGGGCCTGGAGCCTGGCCTTCTGGGCCATCGTGGTGCTGGTGGTGGTGCAGCAGATCGACGCCAGCATCACCAACCCGCTGATCCTGGGCCGCACCGTGCACCTGCACCCGGCCTCGCTGCTGATGGGCGTGCTGATCTTCGGCTCGGTGAAGGGCATCATGGGGGTGTTCCTCACGGTGCCCCTGCTCATCATCATCAAGGCGCTGTACGAGGAGGTCTACCTCGAGCTCTTCAAGCGCCCCGAGGTGCCCGAGGAGAGCGTGAACAACATCGTCAGCGCCGGGCAGGGCGAGGAGACGGACAAGGCCGAGCCTGCCCCGAAGGAAACCCCGCTGCCGCTGAAGGCCCAGGAGAAGTAGGTAGGCCCCCACCGGCGCCTGGCGTTCGGCCATCGGCTGCGGGGCTCCGGGCTACCCCCGCTGCCGCGTCAGCAGGTACACCCCAAGCGCGATCAGCACCAGCGGCCCGACGACCCGCAGCCCCGCCGCCCCGCCGAAGATGAAGAACTCGAAGAAGACGCCGAAGGCCACGAACAGGCCCAGGCCGGTGAGGATGAGGTTCCAGCCGCGCTGGCGGCCGGCCTCGTCGGAGCCCCAGCTCCCCATCAGGAACATCCCGGCGCCCACGGCGGCGGGGATCAGCGCCCAGGCGTAGGCCCAGGTCTCGAAGCGGCCGGTGAGGTTCTGGAAGAACAGGATCAGCCCGGTCGTGCTCACGATGCTGCCGGGGATGGCGAGGGGCAGCAGGTTCTTGCCGCCGAACAGCGCCCCCGCCAGCAGCAGCACGCCCGGTGCCAGGACGAACAGCGGCCAGGCGAAGCTGCCGACGTCGAAATCGAACCACTGCCCCACGAGGAATAGCAAGCCCAGTGCCACCAGCACGACGCCGATCACCGGGTTGGAATTGCGGGTCTCGTTCATAGGCTGAGTGTAGGGCAAAGAAGAAGGGGGGAAGTCCCCCCCTTCCTAGCCATCGGCTATCGGCTACCGACAACCCTACGCCTTAGCCACCTTGCGGCGGGCCGCCTCGCGGGTCTTGTACCACACCACCAGCGCCGAGACCACGTAGATCGAGGAGTAGGTGCCCACCACGAAGCCCACCGTGATCGCCAGCGAGAAGTCGCGCAGCACCGGGCCGCCCAGGAACAGCAGCGCCAGGATGGGCAGCATGGTGGTGAGGGCGGTCATGATGGTGCGCGAGAGGGTCTGGTTGATGGAGGTGTTGACGATCTCGTAGTAGCTGTAGCCGCGCATGAGCTTGAGGTTCTCGCGGATGCGGTCGGAGATGATCACCGAGTCGTTGAGCGAGAAGCCGATGATGGTGAGCAAGGCGGCCACGGTGGGGATGGTGAACTCGAGCCCGAAGAGGCTGTACATCCCGGCCACGATGGCGATGTCGTGGGCCACGGCGACGAGGCTGGCGACGCCGAAGACCCAGTCGAAGCGGATCGCCACGTAGACCAGGATCAGGCCCAGCCCCACCAGCACCGCCCAGATGGTGTTGCGGCGCAGCTCGGAGCCGATGGCCGGGCCCACCGTCTCCGACTGGAGCACCTGGGCCTGCAGCTTCTCGCCGAAGGCGCGCTCGAGCGCGATGCGGCTGTCCTCGCTGAGCTGCTTGACCCGCACCGAGAACTCGCGGCCGCCGCCGGTGGAGGAGAGGCTGGTGACGATGGCCTCGGCCCCGCCCGCCCCCTCGATGCCGGTGCCGTCGAGGAAGGAGCGGATCTGCTCGGAGTTCACGCTCTCGGTCACCCGCACCGTGAAGGCGGTGCCTCCGGTGAAGTCGATGCCGAAGTTGAAGCCCTTCGTCAGCACGATCCCCCCGCCGACGGCGGCGAGGACCAGGCTCGCCAGCGTCACGTAGCGCGAGGGCTTCATGAAGTCGATCTTGGTGCCCCACAGCCAGTAGGGCGGGCGCACCTCGCGGATGGCGGCGATGCGCTCGAGCAGGTAGCGGCTGAAGACGAGGTTGGAGAACACCGAGGCCACCACGCCCACCGCCAGCGAGACGGCGAAGCCCTTCACGGGGCCGGTGGAGTACTGGTAGAGCGCGGCGGCGGCCAGCAGGTGGCAGATGTTGACGTCGAGGATGGTGACGATGGAGTGCGAGAAGCCCCCGGGGATGGCCTGGCGGAAGCGCTTGCCGTTCTTGAGCTCCTCCTTGATGCGCTCGAAGGAGAGCACGTTGCCGTCTACGGCGGCGCCCAGCGTCATGATCAGCGCCGCGATGCCCGGCAGGGTGAGGGTCACGCCCAGGCTGGTGAAGATGGCGAGGATGAGGACGGAGGTGTAGATCAGGCCCAGCGCGGCCACCAGGCCCATCCAGAAGCCGTAGTAGGCGAACAGCAGCACGAAGATCAGCACCGCGCCCACCACGGCGGCACGGATGCCCGAGGCGATGGCGTCCTGGCCCAGCGTGGGGCCGATGGCGCGGGTCTCGGCGATGTTGAGCTTGACCGGCAGCGCGCCCGAGCGCAGCACCAGCGCGATGTCGGAGGCCTCCTCGAGGCCGGAGAGCCCGGTGATGATGGCGTTGCCGCCGGTGATGGCCTGGTTGATGTTGGGCGCGGTGTAGACCTTGTCGTCGAGCACGATCGCCAGGCGCTTGCCCACGTTCTGGCGGGTGATGTCGGCAAACTTCTGGGCGCCTTCGGGCTTGAAGGAGAGCTCGACCACCGGGCGGCCGGTGCCGGGCTCGAAGCTCGCGCGGGCGCTGGCGAGGTCGGCGCCGGAGAGCAGCGGCTCGCCGAGGTCGCTGAGCTTGATGAGGTTCTGCTCGAGGTCGGAGCGCTTGAGGCCGGGGTTGGCGCGGATCTGCTCGTTGATCTCGGCCACCGTGGTGCCGCTGGCGTTGGCGTTGACGATGCGGAACTCGAGCTTGGCGGTCTGGCCGATGAGCCGGATGGCCTTCTCCTGGTCGCTCTGCTTGAGGCCGGGGAGCTCGAGCACCACCCGGTCGTTGCCCTGCACCGTCACCAACGGCTCGGCCACGCCCAGCGCGTTGACGCGGTTCTCCAGCACGGTGCGGGCGGTGTCGAGGTCCTCCTGGGTGGGGTTGGGGGCCTCGGTCTTGAGGGTGATGCGCAGGCCGCCCTGGAGGTCGAGGCCCAGGTTTACCCGCGGCTCGCTGGCGGGGACCCAGGGCTTCCAGATGCCGACGACGGCGGCGACGAGGACCAGCAGCAGGAACAGGCCGGTCCACAAGGGGTTGGTCTGGGGGGTGGGGGTGCGCGGCCGGTAGCCGGGCCGCATGGGTTGGGGTCGCATGGTTGAGTGCTCCTTCCGAGGCGTCGGGGACGCCAAAAGGCCGTGGGGCTTCGTCGCTGGGGGTCGGGCTCTCGCGAAAGCGCCTGCGCCTGAGGGGGGCGGCTCCCGCGGGCAGGTCCACGCGCCCGGCGAGGGCTCCGCGAGCCGCGCGTGCTCGAGGAGACCCTGTGCCGGGCGGGGCTCAGCAGCCCTCGATCTGCAGCCGCCCGTACAGCAGGAACAGCCGCCCCCGCCCGCGCGGGCGGGGCAGGCGCGGCTGGGGAGGGCCCAGCCGCGCCCGGGCCAGCCGGAAGCGCTCGTTGCGCGGCAGCAGGAAGGGCAGCCAGCCCAGCCAGCCCCCGGGGTTGGCCTTCTCCTGGAACTGCGGCCCGGGGTTGCTCGACCAGTTGGCGACGGTGGCCTTGGCCGGGGGGGCGGGCAGGATGAGGGGGTCGGGCCCCAGGAGGAGCACCCCCAGGATCACCCAACTGATCCAGCCTTGTCCCCAGCGTCCGGTCATGTTCGTCAATCTTATCGCCTCGGCCCGCCCCAGTGGGCGAGCGCTAGGGTTTGGGGTTCTCCACCGCCAGCCGCAGCGGGACGGCCGCCGCCTGGAGCTTGTCGGCGAGGCCCTTGGCCTCCGCCGCGCTCGAGGCCGACACCGCCGCCACCCCGCCGCTGATCGGGCCGCCGATGCGCGGGGCGGTGTAGACCTTGCCGTCGAGCACGACGGCCAGCCGCCGCCCCGGGTTGGCCCCGGTGAGCCGCTCGAGCTTGCGCCCGCCCTCGGGGGTGAAGGTGAGCCGGACGCGCGGGGTGCCGTCGCTGTCGGAGACGGCCTCGGCCCGCTCGAGGTCGGCGTTGGTGAGGGCGGCGGGCTCGAGGGCGCTCGGCGGCATCAGGTCCTTCTCGCCGAGCTTGGGGTTGGCGGCCCGGGCCTCGCGCAGCTCGCTCACGGTGAGGCCCTTGGCGCCGGGCTTGACCAGCCGGAACTCCAGGCGGCTCACCTGGGTCACGCTGCGCAGGAAGCGGCGGTAGTTGTCCTCGCTCAGGCCCGAGGCCTGCACCCGCAGGCGGGGAGGGGTCTGCACCTGCACCCGCGAGCGGCGGGCGCCGTAGGCCTTGAGCCGCTCCTGCACCACCCGGCGGGTGCGCTCGAGGGCGTCGGGGGAGGGGTCGGGCGTGACCACCCGCAGCAGCACCTCCCGTTCGAAGGCGTTTTGCATCGCCTGCCAGCGGTCCCAGGCGGTGGAAAGGCTCGCCACCAACCCCGCGATCAGCAGCAGCGGGACGGCCAGCAGCACCACCGTGAGCGCCCGGTCGCTCATGTTCCCCTCCCCTCACGACGCGCGGGGCGTCATACCGGATTCAAAAAGGCGATCACCCGAACCAAAGACCCCCAGGGGCTATCTTTTTGAACCCCAGAGCGCTCCCTTCGGCCGGTCAGTCCTGCACCACCTCGACCTGCTGGCTGGCCTCGAGCACGTCGCCCTCCTGGAAGTCGGTGAAGCCCTCGAGGGTGATGCCGCACTCGAAGCCCTGGGCCACCTCGCGCACGTCGTCCTTGAAGCGCTTGAGCGCGTGGATCTTGCCCTTCCAGACCTCCTGCTTCTTGCGCAGCACCCGGATGTCGGCGCCGCGGGTGATCTTGCCGCTGGTGACCATGCAGCCCGCCACCACGCCGCTGGAGAGCTTGAACACCGCGCGCACCTCGGCCTGGCCCAGGACCTCTTCCTTGTACACCGGCTCGCGCTGGCCGCGCACCATCTTGCGCACCTCGTCGATGAGCTCGTAGATGATGCGGAAGCTCTGCAGCGGCACGCCCTTCTGCTCGGCCATCTTCTTCACCGAGCCCGCCGGGGCCACGCCGAAGGAGAAGATCGCCCCGTTGGCGGTCGAGGCCAGCAGCACGTCGGACTCCGACGGCGCGCCCACCGCCGCCAGCAGCAGGTTGATCCTGACCTCCTCGTTCTGCTCGCGCGCCAGGATCTGCTGGATGGCCTCGAGCGAGCCCTGGGTGTCGGTGCGCAGGATGAGGTTGATCTCCTTCTGCTCGCTGCCCTGCATCTGGCGCAGCAGGTCGGCGATGTTGCGCGGGCGGTTGACCTCGGGGGCGGCGGCGCTGGCCTCGCGCTCGAGGCGCCGCTCCTCGGTGATCTCCTTGGCCGCGACCTGGTCGGGCACCCACTCGAAGGTGGTCCCGGCCGAGGGCAGCTCGGAGAAGCCCAGCACCTGCACGGCGGTGGAGGGGCCGGTCTGGTTGCGCCGGGCGCCTTCGGAGTCGGTCATGGCCCGGATCTTGCCCCAGTGCTCCCCGGCCACCACGTAGTCGCCCACCCGCAGCGTGCCCTGCTGCACCAGCAGGCTGGCGAGCACCCCGGCCTGCTTGTCCACGCGCGACTCGATCACCACCCCCACGGCCTCGGCGTTGGGGTCGGCGCGCAGGTCCTCGAGCTCGGCCGTGATCAGGATGGTCTCGAGCAGGTCCTGCACGCCCTGGCCGGTCTTGGCCGAGATGGGCAGCACCTCGGCGTCGCCGCCGTAGGCCACCGGCACGATGCCCTCGCGCATGAGGTCCTGGTAGACCTTGTCGAGGTTGGCCTGGGGGAGGTCGATCTTGTTGGCCGCGAAGATCAGCTTGGCCCCGGCGGCCTTGGCGTGGGCGATGGCCTCGCGGGTCTGGGGCATCACGCCGTCGTCGGCGGCGATGACGATGACGGCGATGTCGGCCACCTTGGCCCCGCGCTCGCGGATGCTGGTGAAGGCCTCGTGGCCCGGGGTGTCGATGAAGACGACGGTGCCGGCGGTGCCGCTCGAGGACGCCACCTTGACCTCGAAGGCCCCGACGTGCTGGGTGATGCCGCCCGCCTCCTTCTCGGCGATGCGGCTCTTGCGCAGGTAGTCGAGCAGGCTGGTCTTGCCGTGGTCCACGTGGCCCATGATCACCACCACCGGCGCGCGGTGGGGGATGGCTTTGCGGGCCTCCTCGGCCTTCTTGGCCTCCTCGGCCAGGCGCTGCTCGCCGATGAGCTCCTTGACGGCGGCGGCGGTCTCGTCCTCGAGGGTCGAGGCGTGGGACTTGTACTCCACGCCCATGTTGTCGAGGATCTCCAGCAGTTCCTCGTTGGTCATGCCCAGCTCTTTGGCGAGCTGGTAAATGCGTACTTTAGCCATTGGCACCTCCACAAATGGTTCTTTAAGGGTTCTCGGGCGCGGGCGCCAGCAGCGCGTTCAGCGCCTGCGCCAGCGCCGCCGCCCCGGCCCCGGCGAAGCGCCGCAGCCTCTTCTCCGCCCAGCACTCGGGCTGGTCGGGGCAGACGTAGGCCCCGCGCCCGGGCTTCTTGCCGCTCGGGTCGATCACCGGGCCCTCGGGGGTGAGCACGACGCGCAGCAGCTCCCGCTTGGGCCTGCGCCGGCGGCAGGCCACGCACATGCGCTCGGGGACGTGCTTGGGTTTCACGCGGCACCCCGCCGGTAGCCGGTAGCCGGTAGCCAAAAGCTGCCAAACGGCAAACGCCAAACGCCAGACGCCAGACGCCAGAAACCACCAACGGTTTGCGTCCTGCGTATTGCGTTTTGCGTACGCCGTAGGACGTACGGCCTGCTGGCGTTGGGCGTTCGGCGTCGGGCGTTCGGCATTCTCACTCGTCCGGGTCGGCGAACAGGCTATCGAAGCGGCTCTTGGCGTCCTGGCTGACGCGCTCCTTCTCTTCCTTCTCGCTCGCGCGCAGGATGGCCGCGTCGAGGTCGGTGATCTCCTCGGCCTCCTCGAAGTCGATCTCGAAGCCGGTGAGCTTGCTGGCGAGGCGCACGTTCTGGCCGGCCTTGCCGATGGCGAGGGAGTGCTGGTCCTTCGAGACCACCACCCGCGCACGCTTGCCCTCGGTGTCAACGTCGATGTTGCCGACTTGGGCGGGGGAGAGGGCGTTGCGGATGAACTCGCGCACGTTGGGCGACCACTGGATGATGTCCACGCGCTCGCGGCCGAGCTCCGAGCTCACCGCCTGGATGCGCTGTCCCTTGTGCCCGATGCACGCGCCGATGGGGTCTACGTTGGGGTTGTGGCTCATCACCGCGACCTTCGAGCGGCTGCCGGGCTCGCGGGCGACGGCCTTGACCTCCACGATGCCCTCGGCGATCTCGGGGACCTCCTGGCGCAGCAGGTAGCGCAGCAGCTCCTCGCTGGCGCGGCTGACGATGAGGCTGGCGCCCTTCGAGCCGCGCTGCACCTGCTTGAGGTAGACCTTCACGCGCTGGCCGGGGTGGTAGCGCTCGGAGGGGATCTGCTCCTTGATGGGCATGAGGGCCTCGCCGCGGCCTAAGTCCACGTAGACGCTGCCGCGGTTGTCCACGCGGGCCACGGTGCCGGTGATGACCTCGCCCTCCTTGTCCTTGTACTCGGTGTGCACGCGGTTGCGCTCGGCCTCCTTCAGGCGCTGGGTGAGCACCTGCTTGGCGGCGAGCACCGCGATGCGGGTGAACTCCTCGCGCTCGACGGGGAATTCCATCTCCTCGCCCACCTGCACGTCGGGGTCGTAGGTGAGGGCGTCGGCGAGGGAGATCTCGCGGTCGGGGTTCTCCACCTTCTCGACCACGGTGCGGATCTCGAGCACGTCCAGCTCGCCGGTCTGCGGGTCGAGCTGCACCTCGACGACGGGGCCTAGCCCCTCCTCGACCTCTTTCTGCTTGTAACCCCGCTGGCGCAGGTAGGCCTGCCGCAGGGCGT
Source organism: Calidithermus terrae (assembly GCF_003574345.1). Taxonomy (NCBI): domain Bacteria; kingdom Thermotogati; phylum Deinococcota; class Deinococci; order Thermales; family Thermaceae; genus Calidithermus; species Calidithermus terrae. Next base: position 13,501 of record NZ_QXDL01000028.1, on the reverse strand, counting down.
ACTCGAAGGCGGCGATGAGCTCGTCGGCGGTGACGCCGCGCTCGACCGCGACCTGAGTTAAGGCTTCGACGAATTCTCGGTTCACTGTTCCTCCTTTGCGCCGCACAGCGGCGCGTCGAACGCCGATAGCCGATAGCCAAACGCCGAAGGCCCGTGGCCCGTGGCCTTTGGTAAAAAGCTTTTCCCATTTGCCACGGGCTTTCCGCGGGCGTTCAGCGTGCGGCGTTCGGCGTTCGGCATCTTTACCTCGGGGTGTCCGGCCACTCGGCGAGGTTGGCCTTGAAGCTGCCGAGCTCGAGGCTCTTGGTCTCGCCCGAGTCGAGCAGGAAGTCCACGCGGTCCGGGTGCACCGTCTGGACGCGGCCGGTGAAGTTGCCCTGCTCGCTTTTGACCTTGACCTTGAGCCCCATGAAGCGCTCGAAGTGGCGCACGGTGAAGAGCGGGCGCTCGGGGCCGGGGGACTCGACCTCCAGGCGGTAGGCCCCCTCGATGAGGTCGCGGCGGTCGAGCTCGTCGCCGAGGGTGTGGCTGGCGCGCTCGAGGTCGGCCACGCTCACGGGCACCTCGTCCGTGCGCTCGATGCGCACGAGCAGCACTCGGCTCTTGCCCGCCGGCCTGAGGCTGGCCTCCAGCACGTCGTACCCCAGGCGCCCCAGCACCTCTTGGGCTAGTTGCTGCCAATCCACGGTCCAAACCCCAACCCGAGCCCCGAAAAGCTTGTGCTCAGCATTGGAGACCCCTCCTTTCCTCCGACGGCTATGGACTTTGAGCTTCCACTTCCCCCAAGAAGAAGGGGTGGGCCTGAAACCCACCCCGAATCACCAGGGAGAACCGCTAAAGCCAAGTCTAGCACTCCCGGCGGCTTTAGACAAGCACCCGCAAAAGCCAGAAAACCCCGTCCCTGAGAGCTTTGGGGGCGGGTGAGGGCGGGAATGCGCCGAGCGGATAACCCCCGGCCGTGGCGGGGGACTCAGTGCACGTGCACCCAGGAGGACTTGGACAGCGCCTCGAGCAACTCCTTCACGCTGGGGGCGTCGGCGTCGCGGCTGGGGGTGCCCTGGACCGGCGCGGTCATGACCTCCTTGACCTCGTACTTCGGCAGGTAGGCCAGCGCGGCCCGGCCTCCCCGGTCGTGCAGGGCGAACTGCACCAGCTCCCCGCGGTAGAGGGTGAGGAAGCTCGAGCGGTAGTCCTTACCCATCGAGCCGACGACGTAGATGTTGAGGCTTTGCGAGGTTCGGGCGGCTTCCTGAACCGTGTCGATGAGCTTTTGGACAGACATGCGACCTCCTAAGGCCTGCGGCGATGGGCAAATTCTAGACGGGCCCCGCGGCCGGGGCGGGCGCAAACGACCCGCCGGCCGGGCTATGTACCCGGTTCATCGCGGCGCGGCCCCCCGGGGCGGGCAAGCCCGCGGCCATCGGCCCTGCGATACAATCCGGCCGTGGAACTCCTCAACGAGACCGAGGTGCGCGTGCTGGGGACGCTCATCGAGAAGCAGTTCGCCACCCCCGAGTACTACCCCATGACCCTCAACGCCGTTCGGCTGGGCGCCAACCAGAAGCAGGGCCGCAACCCCGTCACCAACCTCACCGACGCCGAGGTGCAAGAAGCCCTCGACACCCTGCAGATCAAGCGCCTCACCGCCCTGGTCAAGGAGTACGGCGCCCGCGCCCCCAAGTACCGCCAGTTCCTCGACCGCGAGTTCAAGCTCGAGCCCCCCGCCCTGGTGCTGCTGGCCGTGCTGATGCTGCGCGGCCCCCAGACGGTGGGCGAGCTCAAGGCCCGCACCGAGTCCATGCACAAGTTCGCCTCCGCGCAGGAGGTCGAGGAGGTCCTCGGCTTCCTGATGAACCTGGCCCCCAACCCCCTCGTGACGCGCCTGGAGCGCCAGCCCGGCGAGCGCGAGCCCCGCTACGCCCACCTGCTGGCCGGGACCCCCTCCCCCGTGGTGCGGGCGGAGGAGAAGAGCGAGCTCGAGGCCAGGGTGGAGGCGCTCGAGGCCGAAGTGCGCGAACTGCGGGCAGCGGTTGAGGGGTTGAAGCGGGCGCTGGGGGTTTGAGGGGTGGTTGTCGGTAGCTGATAGCTGAACGCGGGTCGTACGTCGTACGCCGTACGCAATACGCCGAACGCCGAACGCCAAACGCAAGACGCCGAACGCCAAACGCAAGACGCCAAACGCAGGACGCCAGACGCCTTGTTCCCCCCTTAGCAAGGGGGGCTAGGGGGGATATTCCTTCCCCGGCGCCGGGGAGGGGGGCCTTTCACCATGAGCCCCGAGCCTTCCGCCCATCGCTGACGGCTGAAGGCTGATAGTTGACCCTCCTATTGTGAGCTTGGCTATGCTTTATGATATACTGTATATCATAAACAGGTGATCTATGCCTGCCTCGACCCCGCTCGCCGAACTGCTCTCCCTTCACGGCCGGACTGCGCTGGTCACCGGCGCGGGCTCGGGGATTGGGCGGGCCGTAGCGTTGCGGCTGGCTGAGGCCGGGGCCGACCTCGAACTCCTCGACTGCAACCGCGCTGCGCTCGAGCAGCTCGCCCAGGAGCTCTCGCCCTACGGGCAGCGGGTGGGGCTGCACGCGGTGGACCTCGCCCGGAAAAGCGCCATCGACGCCCTTTGGGACGGCCTGAGCGGCTCCCCGCCGGGCATCCTGGTCAACAACGCCGCCGTCTACCCCACCCGGCACTTCTCCGACATGGACGAGGGCTTCTGGAAGCACCTGATGGCGGTGAACCTCGAGGCCGTGGTGTGGATGTGCCAGCGCATGATCCGAGCCCGGGGCCAGCAGGGCGGCGTGATCGTGAACATCGGCTCGGTCGAGGCGGTGCTGCCCTTCAAGGAAGACCTCAGCGCCTACAGCACCAGCAAGGCCGGGGTGATCGCCCTCACCCGCGCCCTGGCCCGCGAGCACGCCCGCAAGGGCTTCCGCATCAACGCCCTGCTCCCCGGCGGCACCCACACCCCCGGCACCCGCAGCATGGCCCGCAGAATCGCCCGGCTGCAATTGGGCCTGCTCAAGACCGGCTACGACTACTTCCAGCGCCTGCCCGCCGGCCGCATGGCCGACCCCGACGAGATCGCCCGCATGGTGCTGGTGCTGTGCAGCGACCTCGCCAGCTACGTGCACGGGGCGGCGGTGCCGGTGGACGGGGGGTTCCTGTCGGCGTGAAAGCGGGCTAGCTCAGCGGTAGACATCCCGCCGATGCCCGATCCGCAGGACCAGGACGGCAATTATTTGATCCTGGATGTGGCAGATCAGGCGATAATCCCCTACCCGGTACTTCCAAAACCTGCCGAGCTCCGGCCCATGCAACGCCTCCCCGATGCCGCGGGGGTCGTCCAGCGTAGCCACCCGTTCGCGCAAAAAACGCAGGATGCGGCGGGCCACCTCACGGTCTAGCTTTGCCAGCTCTTTCTCGGCCCGTGGGTCGAACTCAATCCTGTAACCCAAGGCGGCGCTCCAGTTCGTCTAGGGGGATGCCGGGGAGGTTCTGCTCGAGCCGTTCCACCGCCAGGTAATAGTCCTCGAGGTCGTCCAGGTGCTCCAGGATGGCCTGGCGCACGTAGTAGCTCTTGCTGCGCCCGGTTTTCCGGGCGAGCGCCTCGAGGCGCTCCTCGATCTCCTTAGGCAACCGGACGGCAAGCATTGCAATACAAGTATAGCACCGGGCTCGAGCCGGTCTGGAGGCAGTATGGATGGCGCGGCGCGACCTGCTATATCAAACCCATGCCCCGCCCGGAGCCGGTTGGGAAAGCCACCTTCGAGGAGTATTTGGGTCTCGAGGCTCGCTCACGAGTGCGCCACGGGGAAGAGGCCGACGACGGCTCGAGGCATAAGCGTTTCCCCTGCTTTGTCGTGGAGGTATTGTCGGAGAGTACCTCGGACACAGACCGGGAGGAGAAGCCGCGCAATTGCCGCAAAATTCCCAGCCTGAAAGCCTATGTTCTCGTATCCTGTGACCGCAGATTGGTGGAGGTTTACCGGCGGCTCGAGGATGGCACCTGGCGTTATGAAACGCTGGAAGAAAGCGGGGAACTCGAGCTGCCCTGCCTGAGCTTGAAGCTAAGTCTGGAAGAGGTTTACGCCTCGAGCTAACGAGCAGGCGGCAGAACGCTTCTCGTCAACCGATGATGCCGCGGGCAATGAGTGCGAGAGCATTTCGCCCTACTAGGAGATACACGCCTTTTTCTGAAGCCAGCTTGTAGTCTTCATCGGAAAAGCTATCGGCGGTCGATACCAGCACTTTCATTACAGAGGGCTCTGGCGCGATTGCAACCAACTGCTCGATCCCCTGGCTAGCCTGCTTATCCACCCCCTGTTTGTTCTTGACTTGCACGACGAGTTTTACGGAGGCAGGGGTCAGCTCGGAAAGGAGAGGGAGTCTAAACGTTAGCAAGAGGTCGGCGTCGCCACCTTTGCGGTCATAACGGTGTCTGCCGTCGAGGACATAGCCCGCGCGGGCGAAGGCCCGAGCCACCAACTGCTCTACTTCACCGGGCTTCAAATGAGCGAGCCGGTTTTTCAAGCCCTCGAGAATCTCTTCGTGGACCTGCCCGTCTAGTTCCGTCACCTGTGACGTGGGAGTGGCCTCCCACAAGGCGAGGATTGCCTCCTGGACACCCGTGCTCCAGATGTTGTTGATCGCCTTTTGGTAAGCCCGGAAGCTCCAGCTTACGGTCCGTGCAGGGATGCTCGAGTTATGCCGGAACACCTTCAGTGTCGCGGGATTTATGGGAATGACATGCCCGAAATCCTTGACCCCGGCTTTTTGGAGGGGGGTCTCAACGTCAAAGCGGTAGGTGCCCGAAACCTCGGCGAGCGTGAAGCAGTCCCAATCGGGGATTTTGGGGATAATTACTAAATCTCCCGGCTGCATCTCGAGCATGGGGAAAAGGATGCCGTAGCGCTTGGCGGCTTCCTCCTCGCTGTCTTCAGGCCAGGTAGACCGGTAGCCCTCCACGAAGGCTTTAGGGTTATATCCCTCGTCATCGGCCTTCCGGAGAGGCACGGGCCCCCATCCCTGCCGTAGCCGACCCGCCTTGAGTTCTTCTTCGATAAAGCTCTTGTGCTGGTCGTAGTTGACTCGAAAAACATAGAATCGCCGCTCACGCTCAGTCATACAAGCCTCCGATCCGGCTTCGCTTCTCGGGCCGTCCTTGCGGCCTTGCCGCATAAGGCGAATGATGTTTGGATTGTACAGCAATAACCTAGTATCCTACAGCCCAAGTGCCACAACTCCTCGTGCTCTCCGATACTCACGGCCAGCTTCCGCACATAGACGAGCTCCCGGAAGCCGAAATCCTGATTCATTGTGGGGATTGGACCAATAGCGGTTTCGGCTATAGCAGCGCCGAGATGCGCGAGGTTGAGGGTTGGGTTGCAAAGGCTCGAGGCAAGTACCCGTACGTTCTGGCGCTGCACGGTAACCACGACGTGGGCGTGCGCAATCATCACTGGGAAAGGATGGGGGCGATTGCTCTAGACGGCAATACGTGGGTACATCCCTCCGGGCTCTCGTTCCATGGCGTCGCGCTCACCCCGGCCTACCACTGGCCCGAAATGGCGTGGCAGTGGGACCACATGACTTTCGAGCTCGAGGTCGAGGAGGCGGTATGGGACTTCGGAAGGGTCGATGTTATCGTGGCCCATGGGCCACCGTTCGGTTATTTGGACCGCACCGAGCGTGGCATAAACATCGGCTCGAGGCCAGCCCTCTACTACATCCGCCAGCACCAGCCCAAGCTCTACCTCTGCGGCCACGTCCACGAAGCCCGCGGTGAAGCCCGGCTGAGGGATACGCTAATCGTCAACACGGCGCAGGCTTGGCGGCTGCTCGAGGTTTGAGCGCGAAGCCTTGAAGGTCTAAAGTTGCTCAAAACCCTACGGGGCTTTCAGCGGCCCTCCGATGGAAGAGAGGGCCTCCTTCCACTCATAGCCGGAGGCACTCATGCTTCGCAGAAGATCCCGCCGCCGCAGGCCGAACTTCTCAAAAAAGCGCTGGTTTTCGGGAAAGCTGTCCACGTACAGCGCGGTGATAGGGTGCTGGCTGAGCAGGGCCCGCATCAAGGCTGTTCCGACGCCCTGCCCACGGAAAGCCGGGTGCACCAGGATCTCGGACAAATGGGTGGTGAGCACGCCGTCGGAGAAGGCCCTCAACAGCCCTATCAGGCGATGGTTCAAACGAGCCTGGATCAGAATTTGGGTGTTCGCTAAGGCTTTGCCGATCGACTCGGGCAGGTAATCGGAACGTCTGCCCCAGCCGGAGGCGTCGTAAAGATCGATGACCTCTTCAGCGGTCAGTCGGGCGCGTCCCGAGACAATTTGCATGGAGCCATGGTACGGGGTGAACGCAGGGGAGCCCCGGTCGAGGACGGCAATTTGAAGCCGGGGAAATTAAGGCCTAACTTGGACTCGAGTCCAAAGTTTACGGCGCTAATTCTTGATCGCAGGGCATTTGCCCCCTATACTCTTAACCTAACGAGCGTTAGTTCGGGAGGTAGGCCCATGCCTGGAAAGTTCGGAAAACCCACGGACCCCGATTACGAAGCTCGCCTCGCCGAGTTCGAGGCCCGTATCGCACGCGGGGAGAAGATCGAGCCGGGCGACTGGATGCCCGAGGAGTACCGCCGCCAGCTCGTGCGCATGATCTCGCAGCACGCGCACAGCGAGGTGGTGGGGATGCTGCCGGAAGGGGCCTGGATCACGCGGGCGCCCAGCCTCAAGCGCAAGATGATCCTCATCGCCAAGGTGCAGGACGAGGCGGGGCACGGGCAGTACCTCTACCACGCGGCCGAGACGCTGGGCGTCACGCGGGAGGAGATGCTCGAGGCGCTGCTCTCGGGCAAGGCCAAGTATTCCTCCATCTTCAACTACCCCACCCTCACCTGGGCCGACATCGGCACCATCGGCTGGCTGGTGGACGGGGCGGCCATCAAGAACCAGACCATGCTGGCGCAGTGCTCCTACGGGCCCTACAGCCGGGCCATGGTGCGCATCTGCGCCGAGGAGACCTTCCACCACAAGCAGGGCAAGGAGATGGTGATCACCTACGCCAAGGGCACGCCCAAGCAGCGCGCCATGGCCCAGGACGCCATCAACCGCTGGTGGTGGCCCGCCTTGATGATGCTGGGCCCCCACGACTCCGACTCGCCCAACACCCCCACGCTGGTGAAGTGGGGCGTCAAGACCAAGACCAACGACGAGGTGCGGCAGGAGTTCATCAACGAGCACGCGCCGGAGATCTTGGAGGCCGGCCTCACCCTCCCCGACCCCGGCCTGCGCTACGACGAGGCCACGGGCAACTGGGTCCACGGGCCCATCAACTGGGATGAGTTCTGGGCCGTGGTGAACGGCAACGGCCCCATGAACAAGGAGCGCCTCGAGGCCCGCCGCCGGGCCCACGCCGAAGGCGCCTGGGTGCGCGAGGCGCTGGCGGCCTACGCGGCGAGGAGGCAGCAAACCGCGGTCGCGGTTTAAGGTGAAAAGTTGAAAAGGTAAAAAGGGGAAAAGCAAAAGCTTGAGCTGCGCCTCTTTTCACCTTTTCGCCTTTTACCCTTTTTACCTCAAGAGGTTTTATGGACACACAGTGGCCCCGCTGGGAAGTCTTCAAACAGGACACCCCTGCCAAGCCCCACCAGGCGGTGGGTTCGGTACACGCCGCCGACCCCTTTCACGCGCTGCTCACCGCGCGCAACGTCTTTGCCCGCCGGCCCCAGGCGGTGAGCATGTGGGTCGCGCCCGCCTCGGCGGTCTTCTCGGTGACGAAGGAGGAGCTTGCCGAGGGTCAGGAGCCGAAGGCCCCGGCCCCCGACCCCCGGCCCTCGACCTTCTACGTCTTCCGCAAGACCTCGCACAAGCGCTCGATGACCTTCGTGGACTACGTGGGCGAGCTCGAGGCCCTCTCGCCGCAGCAGGCGCTGGAGCTGGCGCGGCAGCGCTTCACCGACGCCGAGGCGCTGGCGTGGTGGGTGGTGCCGGCCTCGAGCGTCACCAAGAGCGAGGACAGCCCCGAGACCGTGGAGAGCTGGTTCGCCCCGGCCAAGGACAAGACCTACAAGCAGCAGTCCTACTACGGAGTGGTGGGCTCGCACGTGAGCAAGTTCAAGCGCCCGCGGGGGGACGACGATGAATGAGCAGCTAAAGCAGGCCCTCGTCGCCAAGCTCACCGCCCTGGCCGACGACGAGCTGATCCTGGCCCACCGCGACAGCGAGTGGACCGGCCACGGGCCCATCCTCGAGGAGGACATCGCCCTCGCCAACATCGCCCAGGACGAGCTGGGGCACGCCACCGTCTGGTACGGCCTGCGCTCCGCCCTCGACGGGTCCGACCCCGACCGGCTGGCCTTCTTCCGCGACGCCGGGGAGTTCCGCAACTGCGAGCTCGTGGAGCTGCCCAAGGGCGACTGGGCCTTCACGATGCTGCGGCAGTACCTCTTCGACGTGTACGAGGCGCTGTGGCTCTCCGCCGCGACCCGCAGCACCTACCGGCCCCTGGCCGAGGCGGCGGCCAAGGTCGTGCGCGAGGAGCGCTTCCACCTCCAGCACACCCAGGCCTGGGTCGAGCGGCTGGGGCTGGGCACCGAGGAGTCGCGCCGGCGCATCCAGGCGGCCCTCGACGAGCAGTGGGGCTACGCCCAGCAGCTCTTCGTGCCCCTGCCCGGCGAGGCCTTGCTGGTGGCCGAGGGCATCGTGCCCGACCTCGCCGAGGTCAAGGAGGCCTGGCTCGAGCGCACCACCGAGCAGTTGCGGAAGTCGGGGCTCGAGCTGCCCCTGAAGCCCGGCTACCAGCCCGCCTCGCGCCAGGCGCACACCGAGCACCTTTGGTCGCTGCTGGCCGAGATGCAGTCCACCGCCCGCTGGGACGCGGAAGCGAAGGTGTGGTGAGCGGGGGGGAAAAGGTGAAAAGGGGAAAAGGTAAAAAGGGAAAGAGCCGGGCGATCGCTTCGGCTTTGCGCCTTTCACCTTTTTCCCTTTTAGAAAAAAGAGGGGGTGTGGGGGAGCTATAATCCCCCGGTTTTCAAACCGGGGATACATGGACTCCCCCACGTGCTTCGAAGGAGCACATAGCATAGTGGGCGGTGGATGTGTGGTAAAGTCTCCTTGGGAACATCGTTCCCAATGCACCTTGAAACTTGGAGTAGGGGGTTCCATCGGGTAGTCCGATGGGTAAAACTCCAAACGAACACCCGTGGCAGAGCCGGAAGCATTGCGCTCGCCTGCCGATACGGAGTCAAGGTTTTCTGGGCTCGGACGGAGCCTGCGGGGATGGGTACGGCGTGGGCCGTCCCGTGAGAACCGCGAAGCCCCATTCTTCAGAACGGGGAGTCGTCACCCTTTTTGCCCTCTTCCCCCGTCGCCTCGAGGTTCCTATGACCCCCCTTCCCAGCGCCGACCAGGTCTGGCAGGCCCTCGCGCAGGTGCCTGACCCCGAGATCCCCGTCATCAACGTGGTGGAGATGGGGATCGTGCGGGACGTGCAGGTGGAGGGGGGGAAGGTCGTCGTGACCATGACGCCCACCTTCTCGGGCTGCCCGGCGCTGCACGTGATCCGGGAGAACCTCGAGCAGGCCGTGCGGGGGCTGGGTTTTGGCGAGGTCGAGGTCAGGACCGTGCTCTTCCCGCCGTGGTCCACCGACTCGATCACCCCGCAGGCCAAGGCCAAGCTCGAGCGCTACGGCATCGCCCCGCCGCGCCCGGCGGGCGAATTCGGGCTGATCGAGCTGGAGCTCGAGCCCGTGCGCTGCCCGCGCTGCGGCTCGTTCGACACCTCGGTGAAGAACACCTTCGGCCCCACGCTGTGCAAGAGCATCCACGTCTGCAACGCCTGCCGCGAGCCCTTCGAGAGCTTCAAGACGCTGTGACCTGAGCCTACAGGCGCTTACTAATCAGGCTGTGAGAGGCAGAACACCCGCCGGGACCGGCGGGCGTTTGTGGAAGCGCGGTCAGTCGTTCGCTGGCTCCCGTGCGGGGGTGCGCTCGAGCGGGTATCCCTCCCGTTCCCAGGCCCGGATGCCGCCGGCGAGGTTGATGACGTTGGTGAAGCCGGCGGCCAGCAGGGCGCTGACGGCGGTGGAGGAGCGGTCGCCGCTGAGGCAGTAGGCGATCACCGGCCGGTCCCTGGGGATGCGCTGCAGGTGCCGCGTGACCCGCCCGGCGTGGAGGTTGAGCGCCCCGGGGACGTGGCCCGCGCGGTACTCGTCGGCAGCGCGCACGTCCAGGAAGGCGGCCTCTCCCCGTTCCCACAGCGCCCTGGCCTCGGCGGCGGTGACCTGGGGGGCGGGCTCGAGCCCGCCCTCGGCGTAGCCCTCGAGGCCGGGGACGTAGCCCCGCACGTCGTCCAGCCCGACGCGAACGAGCTGGCGGGCGAGCTCGTCGGCCTGCTGGGGCGAGGCCAGCAGCACCAGGGGGCGGTCGTAAGGCAACAGCCAGCCCGCCCAGGTGGGAAAGTTCTTGCCCGCCGGAATGTTGATGGAGCCGGGAAGGTGCCCCCGGGCGAAGGCGGACTTGTCGCGGGTGTCCACCAGCACCGCCCCGTCCTGGAGGGCCTGGCGGAACTGCCCGGGGGTGAGCCGGCGGGCCGGGGGAACCTCTCCCAGGATGGGCACGCCGTCGCGGTTGAGCCGCTTCATCCGGGCGAAGTAGTAGGGGGCCTCCGGCTGGCCCTCCAGCAGGGCCCTCACGAAGCCCTCCTCGTCGCCGCGGCGCAGGTAGTCGGCCCACCAGGCGAAGCGCCGCTCGTAGCCGACGGTGGTGCTGGGTAAGGCCCCCAGCGCCTTGCCGCAGGCCGAGCCTGCGCCGTGGCCGGGCCACACCTGCACGTAGTCGGGCAGCGTGAGGAGCTTCCCCTTCAGGCTCCTGAACATCTGCCGCGCGCCCGGCTCTGCGGTGCCTTTGATCCCGGCGGCCTCCTCCAGGAGGTCCGGCCGCCCGACGTCGCCCACGAACACGAAGTCGCCGGTCAGGACGAGGCCGGGCTCGTCGGCGGCGGCCCCGTCGGTGACGAGGAAGGAGAGGTGCTCGGGGGTGTGGCCGGGGGTGTGCAGCGCCCTGACCCGCACGTTGCCCAGCCGGATCTCGTCGCCGTCGCGGAGCCGCACGTGCTCGAAGCCTTCCAGCCCGCCGTACTTCCAGCCCTCGCCGCCCTCGTCGGAGAGGTAGAGGGTGGCCCCGGCGGCCTTGGCGAGCTCGCGGGCGCCGGAGAGGTAGTCGGCGTGGACGTGGGTCTCGGTGACGGCCACGACGCGCAGCTTGTTGCGCTCGGCCTCGGCCAGGTAGACGCCGACGTCGCGCCGGGGGTCCACCACCACCGCCTCGCCGGTGGTCTGGCAGCCGACCAGGTAGCTCGCCTGGGCCAGCCCCTCCTCGTAGATCTGTCGGAAGAACATTGTGCCTCCTGTCCTGAATCCTATACCGCGAAGGGCTATGCTGTCGAATAGCCCCAGGGGGTATATGCCCCGGAAGGGGGAGGGAAGGAGCAAGATGAGCCTTTTAGACGAGAAGATCCAGGCGCAGGTCCGGGAGATCCTGCAACCCATCGCCCAGCCCGTCGAACTGGTGGTCTTCACCAAGAGCGCGCTGGTGCTCCCCGGCCAGGACGAGCCGGGTTTGCAGGAGGAGACCGTGGCGCTGCTGAAGGAGGTCGCCAGCCTCAACGACAGGATCACCGTGGTCGAGAAGCCCTTCAGCGACCCCGAAGCCCAGGCCTTGGGTCTGACCCACGCCCCCACCACCTTGCTGCGCGAGGCGGGCTCGCAGCGCTCCAACATCCGCTTTCTGGGCATCCCCAGCGGCTACGAGTTCTCCACGCTGCTCGAGGCGCTTTTGATGCTGGGCACCGGCGAGAGCAACCTGCCCGAGCCGGCGCGGAAGGAGCTGGAGAAGGTCACCGAGCCCGTGCGGCTGCAGAGCTTCGTCACCCCCACCTGCCCCTACTGCCCCCGCGCGGTGATGGCGGCCTTCAAGTTCGCCTACCACAACCCCAACATCGTGGCCGAGGGCGTCGAGGCCAGCGAGTTCCCGGTGCTCTCCGGCCGCTACAAGATCTCCGGCGTGCCCGACACCGTCATCCACGGCCGCACCCAGCAGCGCGTGCTGGGCGGCCAGCCCGAGCGGGTCTTCCTCGAGGCCACCCTCAAGGCGGCGGGCGTGGGGGCTACGGCCTGAAGCCCGCTCAGGAGCCGCCCGTGAGCGAAACCCCGAGCCCGCTCGAGCCCGAGCGCCAGAAACTCCTCCACCGCCTGCGCCGCCTGGAGGGCCAGGTGCGCGGCCTGCAGCGCATGATCGAGGAGGGCCGCCCCTGCCACGAGGTGCTCACCCTGCTCTCCGGGATCCGCGGGGCGCTGGAGGGCGTCGGGGAGATCGTGCTCGAGGAGTACCTGCGGGAGTGCCAGTCTAGGATGAGCCGGGGCGAGCTCGACGCGAAGGCGGTCGTGGAGGCGGTGCGGCTGTTGCGGTGAGGGGTCGTACGTCGGGTGCAGGACGTACGTCGTACGTCCTACGTCGTACGTGAGACGCAAGACGCAAAACGCCTCGGCCCTTGACGCCGGAGGGGAGGGGTTTACCACGAGGCACAGGCCTGTCGCTGAGGGCTGAAAGCCGACCGCTGGCGGCTCAAAGCTTGCCGCCTACCGCTCCTCCCCCGGCGCTGGTCGCGGCGTGAAGCTCGGCCCGTCGGTGTGGGGGCCTTCGGGGGTCCAGAGGAGGCGGTCGATGCACATGCGGCGGGCGGTCTTGGCGGGGTCCCAGGCGTGGTAGACGAGGTAGTCCTGGCCGCCGGAGAAGAAGCAGTAGTAGCGCCCGCCGCGCTTGACCACGAAGGGGCCCTCGAGGGTGTGCCAGTCGTGGACGCCGCCGTACATGGGGCGCTGGCGCTGGTAGATCTGCCAGTCGGCGCTGGCCCTGAGCACGGTGCGGGGGGAGCCCTCGAGCCGGGTCATGCTGCGCAGGCGGTCCACCACCAGCGCGGTGCCCACCCGCTCGCCGTCGAGGAAGTCCTTGGCGTAGAACAAGTACCACTGCCCGTCGTCGTCGCGGAAGGGGCTGGGGTCGATGGCGAAGGGCTCGTCGGGGGTGAGCACTAGGCCCATGTCCCAGAAGGGGCCCTGCGGCTGGGTGGCGCTCGCCACGCGCAGGGCGTGGCCTTTGTCGCCGACGCCCGCCGAGTAGTACATGTAGAAGCGGTCGCCGCTGTGGGCCACCTCGGGGGCCCAGTAGTCGAGCTTCTGGTCGAGGCTGAGGGGCTCGAGGGCCCCGCCCAGCGAGGTCCAGTCCACCAGGTTGGGCGACTGCAGCACCTCGACCACCCGCCCGTCGGGCTGCACGCCGCCGGTGCCGTAGGCGTAGTACATCCCGCCGTACTCGAGCACGAAGGGGTCGGCGAAGTAGCCGCCGTAGACCGGGTTGGTGTAGCTGCGCCGGCTGGTCCGGGTCATGGCGGGGCCCCTCACCGGCCGGGGTCGCCCGAGGGCAGGGGGCTGGGGCCGACGCTGGGG
>NZ_QXDL01000279.1:0-4399 GCF_003574345.1 Calidithermus terrae | reverse complement strand
CGCCCGCCCCCGCCACCCGCCCCGTGGGCCGGCCCCTGCGCGAGAGCGTGTGGACCGCGTGCCCCCGCGCCAGCAGCACGCGCGTCAGGTGGCTCCCCACGTACCCGGTCCCCCCGATGAGCAGGACTTTCAAGGCGGTCTCCTGTGCCTCAAGCCGTACGCCCTACGCCCAACGCCTGGGACCACGCGCCACCGTCGCCTTGCGCTCGGCGGCTCCGGGCCCACCGGTCCTCGGCCTCCCTGCTCACACCGCCGCCAGCAGCCGCGTCTCGGCCTCGGCCTCGAGGGTGCGCCGGTCCACGAGGTAGATCTTGCGGTAGCCGGTGTCGAGGATGCCCTCGTGGCGCAGGTCGGAGAGCAGCTTGCTCACCGACTCGCGGGTGGAGGCGGTGGCGTCGGCGATCTCCTCGTGGGAGGCCGTCACGTAGACCCCGCGCTCGTCCTGGCCGTGCGCGGCAGTGGCGGCGAGGTAGAGCAGGTAGCGGCAGATGCGGCTGCGGAGCTCCCCCCACTGCAGGTGGGTCTCGTAGGCCTGCACCTGGCCCATCTGGCTGGCGAGGCTGCTGGCGACCTGGCGCAGGTCCTCGGAGGAGAGGGCGTGGGGGTCGAGGGCGTGGGCGGCAGCCTCGGTGAGCGCCTCGGCGGTGTAGCGGTGGCTGCGCTCGGCGAGGCTCTCCTCCCCGAAGTAGTCGCCCGGCAGCACGTGGCGCAGGGTGAGCTGGCGCCCGTCGGGCAGGATCTCGACGATGCGGACCAACCCCCGCTCGAGCTGGTACAGCGCCTCGGCCCGGTCGCCCGCGCGGTAGATCACTTCCTTACGACGAACGCGTTTCATCAACCCACCTCCTCGAATGTGGCACCCCCGCGGCGACGGCGTCAGCAGGACGCTTCCCGTGGCTCACCGGTAAAGCTGGAAGTTGTACAAGGGGACGAAAGGCTTGAGTCGAGCTTACCACAGTCCTCCCTCCTTCAGCACCCGCGCCAGGCCGTCGGCCAGCTCGCGGGGGTCGTTTCCCAGGTAGCGCGCGCCCAGGCGCTCGACCAGTCCCGGCATGCCCTCGGCCGCGCGGCCGCCCACCACCACCACCGGGGCCAAGCCGGCGAGGGCGCCCTGGGGCAAGGACTCCAGCGAGACCGCCTGGACCGCCGAGAGCACCGCGGCCCGGGCCTCGACGCGCCGCGCGAAGCCGCGCAGGTCCTGCAGGGGGGTGTTGGGCCCGAGGTAGAACACCTGATAGCCCGCCCGCCGCAGGAACAGCGCGGTGATCAGCCCGCCCAGCTCGTGCTGCTCGCCGGGCAGCGTCGAGACGACCACCGCCGGGCCCAGCGAGCCGCCCATGAGGTTGAGCAGCTCCTGCAGGCGGCCGCGCAGGTAGGTGCTCGCCAGGTGCTCCTGCGCGGTGGTGACGCGGCCTAAGTGCCAGCCGTCGCCGATGCGCCTGAGCACCGGGGAGATCACCTCCATCACCACCTCCTCGAGCGGGTGCAGCCGGAAGGACTCGGAGAGGGCGCGCTCGGCGGCCTCGAGGTCGGCCTGGAGCAGGGCGTTCTCGAGCTCGAGCGAGAGGGCCTCGGGGGGGCGCGGCCCCTCCTGGGTGAGGCCCTCGAGGTAGCGCTTGACCGCCTGCGCCGGGGCGACCCCTTCGGCGATGGAGCGTTTGATGTCCTCCAGCGCGTCGAGGTCGGCCTCGGAGTAGAGGCGGTGCCCGCCGGGGGAACGCTCGGGGCGGGGGAAGCCGTAGCGCCGCTCCCACTGCCGCAGGAGCGCGGAGGACAGCCCGACCCGCTCCTCGACCTCCGCGATGGTGTAGACCCCCATGTCTTTGCGCATCGTGTTCACCTTTTGTACAAGACTATGCTAGATTGTTGTATAGGTTATGTCAAGCCTCGCCTGCCCCCGCTGCAAGAGCGCCCTCCCGGAGGGCGCCGCCGCCTGTACAAGCTGCGCTCAGGCGTGGCCCCGTGTGGGGGAGTGGGCCGACTTCCGCGGCGGGCGGCCGCTGGGCCCGGCCGCCGCCGTCAACCTCTGGCCCCTCACCGCCTGGGGCTACGAGGCCTGGCGGGCGCGGGCGCTGTCGCTGCTGTCGGGGCGGCCCTTCCCGCTGGGCGAGGAGCTATGCCTCATGCGGGAACGGCTCGAGCCCGTAGGGGGCGGGGTGTTCCTCGACCTGGGCACCGCCACGGGCCTGTACGCCCGGGCCCTGCTGCGCGCGGGGGCGGCGCGGGTCTACGCCCTCGACCTCTCCCCGGCCATGCTGCGCGCGGCCCGGCGCCGGGCGCGGGGGCTCGAGGGCTTCGTCCCCCTGCTGGCGCGGGCCGAGGCGCTGCCCCTGCGCGCGGCGAGCCTGGACGGGGTGGCGGTGGGGGGGAGCTGGAACGAGTTCGCCCGGCCCGAGGCGGTGGCCCTCGAGGTCGCGCGGGTGCTCAGGCCCGGCGGGCGGCTGTGGCTGGTGTTCACCCACCGCTCGGCCAGCCCTTTGCAGCGGGCCTTCGGGCGGGCCGGCCTGCGCTTCCCCCGCCTCGAGGACCTCCTCGCCCTGCTGGCCCCGCTCGGCTTCGCGCTCGAGGGCTGGCGCGAGGGGTCGGCGGGCTTTGTGGCGGGGACAAAACTCCCTGCCGGCGAGTAGCCCCATCCTTACGGCAGTGCGTCTCGCGAAAGGGGGTCGCCTTGGAACCCAACTGGACCGAAGTCTGTGCGATCATCCGCCGCCACTCGGCGACCTTCTACCTCGGGAGCCTGCTCTTCCGCGGCGAGGCCCGCAAGGGGGCCTGGGCGGTCTACGCCGCCTGCCGCCTGGGCGACGACGCGGTGGACGAGTCGCCCGACCCCCGCGCCGACCTCGAGCGCTGGTGGGCGGGGGTGGGCCGGGCCTACGCGGGCGAGCCCGAGGCCGAGTGGGAGCGGGCGCTGGCCTGGGCGCTGCGGCGCTGGGACATCCCGCGGGAGGGCTTCGCCGACATGCGCCAGGGCTTCCTCTCCGACCTGGGCCCGGTGCGGCTGCAGCGCATGGACGAGCTGATGACCTACTGCTACCAGGTCGCG
Organism: Calidithermus terrae; assembly: GCF_003574345.1. NCBI lineage: Bacteria > Thermotogati > Deinococcota > Deinococci > Thermales > Thermaceae > Calidithermus > Calidithermus terrae. The sequence goes on along the minus strand of NZ_QXDL01000279.1, from coordinate 1,356 downwards.
GGCACCGTGGGCCGCATGATCGCCCCCGTCGGCGGCGCGGGCCCCGAGGCCGAGGAGGCCGCCGTCCGGCTGGGGCAGGCCATGCAGCTCACCAACTGCCTGCGCGACGTGGGCGAGGACTTGGCCGCGGGGCGGGTCTACCTCCCGGCCGAATTGCTCGAGCGCTACGGGGTCGCGCTCGAGGACCTGCGCCACGGGCGCGTGACGCCCGCCTACGCCGCGCTGATGCGCGAGCTCGCCCGGGAGGCCCGCCGCCTCTACCGCGAGGGCCTGCGCGGCCTGCGCCACCTCCGCAACGGCCGCGCCGCCGTGGCCCTGGCCGCCCTGCAGTACCAAAGCATCCTCGACAAGCTCGAGCGCAACGGCTGGGACAACCTCTCCCGCCGCGCCGCGCTCTCGCCCTACGAGCGCTTCAAGCTCCTGCCCAAGGCCCTGTGGATGCGGGGGGCCTGAAGCGGGGGCGTATGCTGGCCCCGTGACGCCATGGCGCAGCACTTCGACTACGTCGTCGCCGGGGCCGGGGCCGCGGGCCTGAGCCTGCTGCACCACCTCGAGCGCGCCGGCCTCTCCGACCGCCGCGTGCTCCTCCTCGACCGCGCGCCCAAGACCCGCAACGACCGCACCTGGTGCTTCTGGGAGGCGGGGGAGGGGCCCTTCGAGGGGATCGTTTTCCGCCGCTGGGGGCGATTAGCCTTCCACGCCCCGGGCTTCTCCCACACCTTCGGCATCGCCCCCTACGCCTACAAGATGCTGCGCGGCCTCGACTTCTACCGCCACATGGACGAGCGCCTGGCCCGCTGGCCCCGCCTCACCCGCCTCTACGGCGAGCTCGAGGCCGTCGGCGACGGCTTCGTGCGGCTGGAGGGCCAGACCTACACCGCCGACTGGGTCTTCAGCAGCGTCCTGAGCGAGCCCCTGGCTCCCCGCCCGCCCTACCATTACCTGCTCCAGCACTTCCGCGGCTGGGTGATCGAGGCCCCCCACCCCGCCTTCGACCCCGCCGTCGCCACCTTCATGGACTTCCGCGTCGAGCAGCAGGGCGAGGTGCGCTTCGTCTACGTCCTGCCCTTCGACGAGCGGCGGGCGCTGGTGGAGTACACCCTCTTCTCGGCCCGCCTGCTCAGCGAGCCCGAGTACGAGCAGGGCCTGCGGGCCTATGCCCGCGAGCATCTGGGGCTGGGGGAGTACCGGGTGCTCGAGACCGAGGCGGGCGTGATCCCCATGACCGACGCGCCTTTCCCCACCCGCATCGGGGGGCGCACCCTGCGTATCGGCACCGCTGGGGGTCAGACCAAGGCCTCCACCGGCTACACCTTCCAGCGCATCCAGCGCCAGTGCCGCCACATCGCCCAATCC
>NZ_QXDL01000278.1:0-4417 GCF_003574345.1 Calidithermus terrae | reverse complement strand
ACGTCGCCGACCGCGCGCAACCTCGGCAGCAGCGCCGGGAGCACCGCCAGCGCCCAGGCCAGCGTGCCCATCAGTTTCCCGGCCAGGGGGATGTTGACCCCCGTGACGTTGGGCACCCAGAAGGTGTAGAGGAACACCAGGCTCAGCAGCGCGAACACCCAGCTCCCCAGGGTGGGCTTGTGGGGGGTCTGGCGGGCGGTGATGAGGTACCCGGCGAGCACCAGGAAGAACACGTGCACGGCCCGCTCGAGCTGCACGATGTCGAGGACGGCGATGTCGGCCCGCGAAAGCGGGGTGAAGGGGTGGACGACCAGGTAGATGCTGTAGACGGCCGCCGCCAGCAGCACGCCCCAGACCGCCCACCCGAAGGGGGTTCTCTTACCGGAAGTCTCCTGAGCTAGCTCCATAGGGCCTCGCTTTTCTCGAGCACGCAGGCGCGGGAGGGGCTGCACAAAGCTCCCTGGCCGGGAGAGGTCGCAGGGAGCTTGGGCAAAAGCTTCGCCAGGGCAGGGCTTACTTGATCGCCCCGGCTTCCCGCAGGTACTTCACGGCCCCGGGGTGGAAGGGGATGACGGTCTTGGCCGCGTAGAGGTCGGCGGTGTTCTTGAGGGTGGTGTCGCGGGCCGCCGCGGTCGCGGTGACCAGGGTGTTGAGGTTGCCGAACACGGCCTTCATGATCGCCGCGGCCAGCTCGTCGGGCATGGAGGCCGGGCACAGGAACACGTTGCCGGTGTACAGCGCGGGGACGTTGCCGGCGGTGCCGTACACGCTCGCGGGCACCGTGCCGGTGCTGACGATGCCGGGGAAGCGCTTGAGCAGGAGCTGGGCGGTGGTGCTGTCCTTGGTCACGGGGATGAGCCGGATCTTCTTGCCGGTGCGGGCCAAGGATTGCCCAACCTCCACCACGCTGGCGGTGGGCACGCCGCCTACCCAGAAGTAGGCGTCGATGGTGCCTTCGGACAGGGCCTTGGCGCTCTCGGCGGCGGGCAGGCGCTCGCGCTTGGAGAAGCTCTCGGGCTTGACGCCGGCGCCCTGGAGCACCAGCAGCGCCAGGTTCTCGGTCGAGGAGCCCGGCTGGCCGGTGGAGACGCGCTTGCCCTTGAGGTCTTGCAGCACCTTGATCCCCGACTGTTCGGTGGTGACGATGTGGATCAGGCTGGGGTACATGTAGAACATGATGCGCTGCATGTCGGCCTTCTTCTGGGCGAAGCGCGGCTCCTGGCCGGTGTAGGTCACCAGCGCGGAGTCGGTGGTGGCCAGCGCGCAGTAGTAGGTGTTGGAGCCGGGGTCGGTGCGGTCGCGCAGCAGCAGCAGGTTGTCGTACGAGCCGCCGGTCTGCTGGGCGGTGGCGTCGGCCACGCCGGTCTCGGTCAGCAGTTTGGCGATGGCCTGACCGTAGAAGAAGAACACGCCCCCGGTGCTGCCGGTGGGGATGACCACGCGGGGTTTTTGCGCCATTGCGGTACCCGCCAGCACCGCAGCCGCCAGTAGGACCCAAACTCGTTTCACAAGCTCACCTCCGGGATCTTGCCTCGCCATGCGCCGGGCTCGAGCCCGGCACCCCAGGCGGGGGTTTGCATAGCTTTGCAAAGTAACGAGTGGATTATAAGCATGTTGCATGTAAAATGTAAACACGAGCCTTACGGAACCAGCCCATATTGCCGGCGTAGCGGAGTGACCTATGAATATTCCTATGCTACCCCCCAACGAGCGCGTGGTCGATACCGTGCGGGAAACCCTGCGCGAGGCGATCCTCGAGGGCCGCCTGGCGCCCGGGCAGAAGCTCAGCGTGCCCGAGCTCGCCCGCCAGATGGGCGTTTCGCGCAGCCCGGTGCGCGAGGCCATCCTGCAACTGGTGGGGGAGGGCCTGGCGGTCGAGCGCACCCGCCGCGGGGTGGTCGTCGCCAACCTCAGCGCGCGCGACCTCGGCGAGATCTACGAGGTGCGGGAGGTGCTCGAGGCCCTTGCCGTGCGGCTCGCCGCCCAGCGCGCCCGCCCCGAGCAGTTGCGGGCGATGCGGGACGTGCTCGAACGGCAGCGCCAGGCGGTCGAGTCGCGCGACCCCCAGCTCTACAGCCAGACCAACCAGCAGTTCCACGCCCTCATCAGCCAGAGCAGCGGCAACCCCCGCCTGCACCGCATCCTGGCGCTGCTCTTCGGCGAGATGCAGCTCGCCTTCCGCACCCTCTCCAACAACCCCGCCCACACCATGCGCGGTCACCAGGAGCACCGCCGCATCGTCGAGGCCCTCGCCGCCCGCGACCCCGGCGCGGCCGAGGCCGCCATGCGCCGCCACCTCGCCAGCACCCGGCTCGAGATCGACCGCCTCAGCCAGGCGCGGCGCTAAACGGGCACCCGGTCTCAGCCACGACCCGGGGGCGTGGCTTAGCATTGGGTCGTGCTCGCATTGGCCCTGCTGCGCGACCCCCTCTACCGCAACTACTGGCTCGCCCTGTTCATCTCCCAGCTCGGGACCTGGATGCAGGCCGCCGCCCAGGGCTGGCTGGTGCTCGAGCTCACCGGCAGCGCCGAGCGGCTGGGGCTGGTGATGGTCTGCCAGTTCCTGCCCTCCTTAGTGCTCTCCCTGCCCGCGGGCGTCCTCGCCGACCGCCACTCCCGCCGCAACCTCCTGCTGCTGACCCAGGGGGGGATGGCCCTGCTGGCCGGCCTGATGGCCGTGCTGATCCTCACCGACCTGATCCGCTACGAGTACGTGCTGCTCTTCGCCTTCGTCTACGGGGCCTTCAACGCCATCGACCTGCCCGTGCGGCAGTCCTTCACGGTCGAGCTCGCCGGGCGGGAGCGCTACCCGGGCGCCATCGCCCTCAACTCCTTCGGCTTCAACGTCAGCCGGGTGGCGGGCCCTGCGGTGGCGGGCCTGCTCATCGCGGGCTTCGGGCTGGGCTGGGCTTACGTGCTCAACGCCCTGTCCTTCGTGATCATGCTGGTGCTGCTGCTGCGCACGGCCAGCCGCGCCGTCGAGCCGGTCCACGGCAGCGCCGTGCAGCAGGCGCTCGAGGGCCTGCGCTACGTGTGGCAGGAGCCGCTGGTGCGCCAGGTGGTGCTGATGGTGGGGCTGGCGAGCCTGTTCGGGATGAATTTCCAGACCCTGGTCCCGGCGTACTCGAGGCTGGTGCTGGGCCTCGACGCCGAGGGCTACGGCTTCTTGATGTCGGCGGTGGGCGTCGGGGCCATCGGCGCGGCGCTGCTGCAGGCCTTCACCGCCCAGGCCCGCCCCGTCCGCACCCTGCTGGGCTCGGGCATCCTGGCCCTGTCGCTGGCCCTGCTGTTCCTGCCGCTGCCGCCCTGGGGCGTGGCGATGGTCCTGGCGATCTGCGGCTTCGGCATGATCACCACCCTGGTCAACGCCAACACCACCGTGCAACTCCTCGTCCCCGACCGCCTGCGCGGCCGCGTGATGTCGGTGTACTCGATGGTGCTGCTGGGCGTGGCCCCGGTCGGCGGCTACCTCACCGGCTCCCTCATGGACCAGCTAGGCGGCCGCACCGCCAGCCTAGTGCTCTCCTTGCTGCTGGTCCTCTCGGCCCTGTGGCTCTCCCGCCGCCCCTGGCCGCGCACGGTGGAGGAGAGGCCGAGGTCGGTAGGGGGGCAGCGGTAAGCGGTCAGCCGTCAGCTTGTGGCTCGTGGTAGACCCCACCCCGGCGGCGTCGAGGGTCGAGGGCCAAGGCGTATTGCGTATTGCGTCTCACGTACGACGTAGGACGTAGGACGTACGACCCGCGCCCGGCATTCGGCCATCGACTATCAGCTATCGACTATCGACCATCACTGCTACCTCGCCTGCCCCGAATCCCGCTCGATCATCAGCGCCCTCGAGTCCACCGCCTCGAAGGCCGAGCCGGGGACGCGCTTGAGCTCGCGCAGCACGTCGTTGTCCCAGCGCTCGTCGGGGGCGCCGCTGATGTACCAGCTCGAGCCGTTGTCGGCCAAGATCATGCCGTACTTCTTCAGGGCCCGCAGGATCACCTGCACCTGGGGGGAGAAGCCGGAGACGTCGTAGCCGGCTTTGAGGCGGAAGCGCTGGCCCATGGGCGGGTACTGGCTGCCGGTGAGGCTGGAGGCGTAGTGGCGGGCGGGCCAGACGTAGGCGCGGCGGGTCTGGGGGGCGGTGAAGCGCAGGGCGTGGTTGATCTCCCCGGCGGCCACCTCGTCGTAGCGCACCAGGCCGGGAAGGATGGGCAGCCCGGCGGCGTCGGCGGAGGTCCAGGTCTCGGGGCGCAGGCCGTTGGACTTCAGGTCGAAGACGGCGCCCGAGTAGGCCCGCCAGCTCCCGTCGGGCTGCACGTAGGCGCTGAAGAGCTCGTAGAGCACGCAGCCGTCGCGGTCCACCACCAGCACGTGGCGGTCGCCGCGGCTGTCGGGGCCGCCCTCGACGGGGGCGTCCGGGGGGATGGGG
>NZ_QXDL01000277.1:0-4441 GCF_003574345.1 Calidithermus terrae | reverse complement strand
GGCTGGGGGGATACCCCCTCCCGCCGGCGGGGAGGGGGTATCCCCCCAGCCCCCCTTGCTAAGGGGGGCAAAGAAAGGGCGTCTGGCGTTTGGCGTACGACGTAGGACGTACGACGCCGGGTGCGGGTCGTACGACCCGCGCCCGGCACCCGCCTCCCGCCTACTTGACCAGCTCCAGCTCCTCCTCAGCCGCCCGGCCCAGCCGCCGGATGCCCTCGCGGATGAGCTCGGGGTCGGCGTTGGAGAAGGACAGGCGCAGGGTGTTCTGGCCGCTGCCGTCGGCGTGGAAGGGCTGGCCGGGCACGAAGGCCACCTTCTGCTCGAGGGCCTTCTTGAACAGGCTCACCGCGTCGGCACCCTGGGGCAGTTGCATCCAGATGAACATGCCGCCCTTGGGCTGGTTCCAGCTAACGCCCTTGGGCAGGTGCTGGGTCATGGCCTCGAGCATCACGTCGCGGCGGGCGGCGTAGGTCTCGCGGATCTTGGAGAGCTGCTCCTGCAGGCCGTACTTGACCATCTCGTACACCAGCATCTGGTTGAGCGAGCCGGTGTGCAGGTCGGCGCCTTGCTTGGCCTGCACCAGCTTGTGGATCACCGGGCGCGGGCCTACCGCGTAGGCCACGCGCAGGCCCGGGGCCAGGGTCTTGGAGAAGGTGCTGAGGTAGACCACGTTGCCCTCACCCCCGCCGCGCATCTGCTGGTCGAGGCTGTAGAGGGTGGGCAGCTTTTGCCCGCCGTAGTACAGCTCGGCGTAGGCGTCGTCCTCGACGATGGGCACGCCGTACTCACCGGCGAGCTCGACGAGCTTCTGGCGCCGCTCGAGGCTCATCAGGCGGCCCGAGGGGTTCTGGAAGGTGGGCAGGGCGTAGACGAAGCGCGGCCCCTGCTTCAGCACGGCCTCGAGGGCCTCCGGCACCATCCCCTCCTCGTCCATCGCGACCGTGAGGTACTCCGGCTCGTAGGGGTTGAAGGCCGAGAGCGCGCCCATGTAGGTCGGCGACTCCACCGCGACCGCCGAGCCGGCGTCGATGAAGATCTTGCCCAGCAGGTCGAGCCCCTGCTGCGACCCCGACACCAGGAGCACCTGGTCGGGCTGGGTGTTCGGGAGCTGGGCCGCCACCCACTCGCGCAGGGCCGGGTAGCCCTCCGTGGTGCTGTACTGCAGCGCCTGGTTGGCCTTCTCCCGCAGGATGCGGGCGCTGGCCTCCGCCATGGCCTCGGCGGGGAAGAGCTCGGGCGCCGGGAGCCCCCCGGAGAAGGTGATCATCCCCGGCTGCTGGGCCATTTTGAGGAGTTCGCGGATGGTCGAGCTGGTGATGCGCGTGGCGCGCCGCGCGAAGCGGCTATCCCATGAGATTGGAGAACCCATGACCCAAGTCTACTGCGTTTTTGGGGCGGGGTGAGGGAATTGCGTTACATGAGGGTTGGGTTATGGGAGGGGATGGTCGGTGGCCGCACGTGGGTTATGCGTCGTACGTCCTACGTCGTACGCAATACGCAAAACGCCAAACGCAAAACGCCAGACGCCTTGTTCCCCCCTTAGCAAGGGGGGCTGGGGGGATACCCCCTCCCCGCCGGCGGGGAGGGGTTCCCACGGGCCTTTCGCTGACGGCTGATGGCTGACAGCTGACCGCCGTCCGCCACGAGCCACTAAACCCGCTCGCCGCCCACCTGCGCCTACGTCGAGCGGTACAGCTCGACGTACTCCTGTGCCGGGCGGTCCCAGGAGAAGTCGCGCAGCATCCCGTTGCGGGCCACCGCCGGGCGGTCGGGGTGCTTGAGGAACTCGCTCACCCCGTGCAGCACGCCCCCGGCGTCGGCGTGTTCGAAGAGGAAGCCGGTTTCCCAGTGCTGCACGGTGTCCTTGAGGCCGCCTACCGCCCGCACGACGGGGGGGGTGCCGTAGCGCATGGCGATCATCTGGGCCAGGCCGCAGGGCTCGAAGCGCGAGGGCATGAGGAAGCCGTCGCAGCCGGCGTAGATGCGGTGGGCCAGCGGCTCGTTGAAGCCCTGGACGTAGGCCACGCGGCCTTTGTGGTGCTGGGCGGCCCAGGCGAAGGTGCGCTCGAGGTAGGGGTCGCCGCTGCCCAGCACCATGAGGTTGACCCCCATGCCCATCAGGCCGGACAGCGCGTCGAGGATCGTGTCGATGCCCTTCTGGTGGGCGAAGCGCGACACCACGCCCAGGGTGGGGCGGTCCTCGAGGCCGTACTCCGCCAGCAGCTCGGCCCGGGTCGCCGCCTTGCCGCTTAGGTCGGTGCTGCCGTAGGGGTGCGCGAGGTAGCGGTCGTCGCGGGGGTTCCAGTAGGCGGTGTCCAGGCCGTTGAGGATGCCCCGCAACTTCCACTCCTGCGCCCGCAGCACCCCGTCGAGCCCCTCCCCGAACGCAGGGGTGCGGATCTCCCAGGAGTAGCTCGGCGAGACCGTCGTCACCCGGTCGGCGTTGACGATGCCGCACTTCATCAGGTTGACGGCGCCGTTGTGCTCGAGGCCCGCCCCGTAGTAGGTCTCGCCGGGCAGCCCGCTCCAGGCGTAGAAGTCCTGCGAGCCCCACACCCCCTGGTAGGCCAGGTTGTGGATGGTGTACACGGTGCGCCCGCCGAACCAGCCCAGGTTGCGCAGCAGCGGCAGCAGCGCGGCCTGCCAGTCGTGGGCGTGCACGACGTCGAAGCCCTGCAGCAGCTCGGCCACCGCCATCTGGAACCGGAGGAAGCGGCGGAAGTCGTCGTCGTAGCCGTAGGGCTTGTCGCGGGCGAAGTCGGGCAGGCCCACCAGCACGTAGCGCACCCCTTCGTGCTCGGCGTGCCCGATGCCCGCCTTATCGCGCCCGCCCGCGAAGTTGAACCAGGCCTCCCCCACGTAGTAGCCCTCGATGCCCCAGTACCACGGCAGGAAGACGGTGGGCTCGAGGCCCTGCCGCTTGAGCGCCTGGGGCAGGCTTCCCACCACGTCGGCCAGGCCGCCCACCTTGGCGAAGGGGAACGCCTCGGATGCTACGAAGGCTACGCGCATGGGACAGTTTTACACCGCCGCGGTCTGCCGCGGCTAGGCGGGGTCCGACCAGTCCCCCCCGGGGCACAGCACCCCGTTGACCCGCCGGACGGCCTCGAGGCTCGGGTACACGTACGTCCACACCCGCACCGCGCCGCCGTCCGGCCGCCGGGCCTCCACCTCGACGCGCTCGTACTCCCGCCCGGCGTCCTCGAGCGCGTCCAGGGGCACCAGGGCGGCCTCGAGGTCGGCGAAGTACTGCACCTCCCCCCACACCCGCCCCTCCCCCGCCACGATGGCCGGGTAGCTGTAGGGCCGCTCCGAAGCCCTAGGCAGGTGGTAAATCTGGAACCCCTCGAGCCAGGCCCGCTCCGAGCGCACCCACCCGGCCCGCCGGGAAACCTCGAAGTTGCGCTGCCCCTGCTTGAGGGTGCCGTAGACGAAAACCGCGACGGGAGAAGACGGCTGCGACATCGCCCTACACGCTAGTGGATAGGGCGCAAAGGGACAAGGGCCAAGGCGTTTTGCGTCTCGCGTCTTGCGTCTTGCGTTTTGCGTCTTGCGTTTGGCGTTTTGCGTATTGCGTACGACGTAGGACGTACGACCCGCACCCGACGTACGACCCGCGCCCGGCGCTCCTACGGCCGCGGCGACGCCTCGAGCCACACCGAGATCGCGCGGTTGTCCGGCGTCTTGGCGGTGCCCTCGTAGCTCTGGAAGCCGGGGGCCTCGACGGTGTAGCGGTAGGTGGCTTCGGGGAGGTTGGTGAAGGCGGCGTAGGAGGCGGCCTGGCTCGAGACCACCTCCCCGTTCTCGCGGCGCAGGGTGAGGGTGGCCCCGGCGGCGTTGGTGGACAGGCGCAGGGTGCACGGGCACGTCTTGTGCAATTCACCCGCCTCGGGGACGCTGATGCGGACGATGTTGCCCTCGCTGAGGATGTTCTGCTCGGGGTCGAGGGCCCTGGCCCGCACGTTGTACTCCCCGGGGATGCGGAAGTCGTAGGCGAAGGTCCAGGTGCCGTCCTGGCGCACCACGACCCGGCCCACCACCCTCTCCCCTACCAGCACCGCGATCACCCTCCCGGCCGGCCCCGTGCCGCTGAACACCCCGATGCTGCTGCCCAAAGTGCTGCCGTCGGCGGGGGCGGTGATGGTGGTGCCGGTGCTCGAGAGCGGCTGCCCCTCGACGCTGAGGCTAAATTCCTCGCTCTCGGCGAGGGGGTTGCGGTCGGCGTCAACGGCTTTGAGCTGGACGCGGTGGTCGCCGGGGCCGCTGAGGTTGACCTCGGTGCTCCAGCGCCCGGCGTCGTCGCTGGCGACCAAGGCGGCCCTGAGCCCGTCGATCCAGACCTCGACGAGGCTGTTGGGCTGGGCGTTGCCGACGAGCCTGACCTGGGGCGACTCGAGCGAAGCCCCGACGGGGGGCTCGAGCAGCGCGGGCGGGAGCGGGG
>NZ_QXDL01000276.1:0-4452 GCF_003574345.1 Calidithermus terrae | reverse complement strand
GCCCCACCCCAACCCTCCCCGCGGGCGGGGAGGGTTGGGGTGGGGCGCCTTTACCGCAGGCCACAGGCTTCCCACTTCCCGTTTGTGCTTGCCCTTGCAAACGCTCGACAGCCAGGGCGAAAAAACGCGTTTCGCACATGGTGCGAATGCGGCGGATTTCTTGAAAAAGCGGGAGGTTTAAGGGGTATAGTGGTTGGCGAACAGCTATTTCAGGACGGGGAACGGCCGGCCTACCGGGCTCGTCGCGGCGTGGCCTTCCCCTCGTCAAGCCGCCGGCTTCCAGGAGGTGCACATTGACGCTCAACAGTCGCAACGGTACAGGCATCCGCCCGGGTGCACGGGTGCCGGAGGGCCCGGCGTGGGGTCTTGGGCCCCCTTAAGAACCCTGAGGCGTAGGCTCGAGCACGGCTATTGCACGTCAGGAGGCGCTATGGCAGAGAAGGTCAGGATCAGCGTGAACGTCAACGGGGTTCAGTACGAGCACGAGGTCGAGCCCCGGCAATTGTTGGTGTATTACCTGCGCGAGACCCTGGGGCTCACGGGCACCCACGTCGGCTGCGACACCAGCCAGTGCGGGGCTTGCGCCGTCGATGTCGACGGGAGGGCGGTGAAGTCGTGCACGATGTTCGCCGTCCAGGCCGACGGCAGCCGCGTGACCACCATCGAGGGCCTGGGCGCGGTGGGCAACCTCCACCCCGTGCAGGAGGGCTTCTGGGAGATGCACGGCCTGCAGTGCGGCTTCTGCACCCCCGGCATGATCATGGCCGCCGCCGACCTGCTGCGGCGCAACCCCGACCCCAGCGAGGAGGAGATCCGCCACGCGCTCGAGGGCAACCTCTGCCGCTGCACCGGCTACCACAACATCGTCAAGGCCGTGCAGTACGCGGCCCAGAAGATGCGCAGCGGCGTGGCGGCGGACGACTAGAGGTGCCGGGGTCGCGAGCCCGGCGCCGGACGCGGGCCGGAAGGTCATTCGAGCGTCCAGCGTTTAGCGCGACCGGAGGGAGCATATGGCCGACAAACTCTTTGGCAAGGCGATGAAGCGCGTGGAGGACCCCCGCTTCATCACCGGGACCGGCAATTTCACCGACGACATGCAGGTCGCGGGCATGGTGCACGCGGCGATGGTGCGCTCGCCCTACGCCCACGCCAAGGTCAACCGCATCGACGCCTCGAGGGCCTTGGCGGTGCCCGGGGTGCTGGCGGTGATCACGGGGCAGGAGATGCTCGACGCGGGCGTCAAGGGCATCCCCACCGGCTGGCTGCACGCCGGGATCAAGCTGCCCCCGCACTACGCCATCACCCCCGACAAGGTGCGCCACGCCGGGGAGATCGTGGCGGCGGTGGTGGCCGAGACCCGCCAGATCGCCGAGGACGCCGCGCAACTCGTGGAGGTGGACTACGAGCCGCTCGAGGCCGTGGTGCTCGGCAGCAAGGCGCTGCAGCCCGGCGCCCCGCAGGTCCACGCCGAGGCCCCCGACAACCTCTGCTTCGAGTGGAGCATCGGGGACAAGGCCGAAGTGGACGCGCTCTTCGAGCAGGCCCACAAGACGGTGCGGCTGGAGATCCGCAACAACCGGCTGGTGCCCAACGCCATGGAGCCGCGCGCCTCGCTCGCGCAGTACGCCCGCGCCTCCGACGAGTACACGCTGTGGACCACCAGCCAGAACCCCCACATCCACCGCCTGCTCATCGCCGCCTTCATCCTGGGCATCCCCGAGCACAAGCTGCGCGTCATCGCCCCGGACGTGGGCGGGGGCTTCGGCTCGAAGATCTTCCAGTACCCCGAGGAAGTCATCGTGCTCTACGCGGCCAAGAAGCTCAACAAGCCGGTGAAGTGGACGGCGAAGCGCTCGGAGAGCTTCCTCACCGACTCCCACGGCCGCGACCACGAGACCGTGGCCGAGATGGCCGTGGACGCCGAGGGCCGCGTGACCGCGCTGCGCGTGGACACCGTCGCCAACATGGGGGCCTACCTCACCACCTTCGCCCCCGCCGTGCCCACCTACCTCTACGGCTGCCTGCTGGCGGGCAACTACAAGACCCAGAAGATCTACTGCCACGTCAGAGCGCCCTTCACCAACACCGTGCCGGTGGACGCCTACCGCGGCGCGGGCCGCCCCGAGGCCACCTTCGTCGTCGAGCGGCTGATGGACGTGATGGCCCACGAGCTGGGCATGGACCCCGTGGAGTTCCGCCGCCGCAACTTCATCCAGCCCGACGAGTTCCCCTACCAGACCCCCGTGGCGCTGGTCTACGACTCGGGCAACTACGCGGCGGCCATGGACAAGGCCCTCGAGATGGTGGACTACCAGGGCCTGCGCCGCCGGCAGGAGGAGCTGCGCAAGCAGGGCCGCCACATCGGCGTCGGGGTGATCTCCTTCATCGAGGCCTGCGGGCTGGCCCCTTCGGCGCTGGTGGGGAGCCTGGGGGCGCAGGCGGGGCAGTGGGAGAGCGCGCTCATCCGGGTGATGCCCACCGGCAAGGTGGAGGTCTTCACCGGCACCCACAGCCACGGGCAGGGCCACGAGACCGCCTTCGCGCAGGTGGTGGCCGACGAGCTGCAGGTCCCGGTCGAGGACGTGGTCCTCGTGCACGGCGACACCGGGCGCATGCCCTACGGCTGGGGCTCCTACGGCTCGCGCTCGGCGCCCACCGGGCTCTCGGCCATCGTGCTCGCCGCGCGCAAGATCACCGACAAGGCCAAGAAGATCGCGGCGCACCTGCTCGAGGCCGCCCCCGAGGACGTGGTGCACGAGGACGGCAAGTTCATGGTCAAGGGGGTGCCGGACAAGGCCAAGACCTTCTTCGACGTCGCGCTGATGGCCCACCTGGCCCACAACTACCCCAAAGACCTCGAGCCCGGCCTCGAGGCCACCCACTTCTACGACCCCTCCAACTTCGTCTACCCCTTCGGCACCCACGTCGCGGTGGTCGAGCTCGACCCCGACACCGGCAAGGTCAAGCTGCTGCGCTACCTCTCCGTTGACGACTGCGGCCCGGTCATCAACCCCATGATCGCCGACGGGCAGGTGCACGGCGGCATCGCGCAGGGGCTGGGGCAGGCGCTCTTGGAGGACGCGGTCTACGACGAGGCGGGCAACCTGCTGTCGGCCAACCTCCTCGAGTACACCCTCCCCCGCGCCGAAGACCTCGTGCAGATCGAGCACGACCACACCGTCACCCCCTGCCCCCACAACCCGCTGGGCATCAAGGGCATCGGGGAGGCCGGGACCATCGCCTCGACCGCCGCCATCGCCAACGCCGTGCTCGACGCGCTGCGCCCTTTCGGCATCGTGCACCTGGACATGCCCTACACGCCCGAGAAGGTCTGGCGGGCCATCCACGGCCGCCGGATGGCTCAGGCCGCCGACTGATGACCGGTCGGGGGTCAAGGGTCCAGGGCTGGACGGTCCTCGACCCCCGACATCCCGGAGGGACCTATGTACACCGCTGAATTCACCTACCACCGGGCCAAAAGCCTCGCCGAGGCCCTGCAGATGCTGCAGCAGAACCCCGACGCCAAGCTGCTGGCGGGCGGCCACTCGCTGATCCCGGCCATGAAGCTGCGCCTGGCCTCGCCCCCGGCGCTCATCGACGTCTCGAGGGTGCCCGAGCTTCGGGGCGTGCGGCGCGAGGGCAACGCCCTGGTGATCGGCGCGGCGACCACCTACGCCGAGGTCGCGTCCTCCGACCTCGTGCGCCAGGCCATCCCCGCCCTGCCCGACGCCATCGAGCAGATCGGCGACCCCATGGTGCGGCACAAGGGCACCATCGGGGGCTCGCTCGCCCACGCCGACCCCGCCGCCGACATGCCCGCCGTGATGCTCGCCCTCGACGCCCGCCTCAAGATCCAGGGGGCCGACGGGGCGCGGGTGGTTGACGTGGACTCCTTCTTCCAGGGGATGTTCACCACCGCCGTCGGGGAGGGCGAGATCCTCACCGAGGTCCACGTCCCCCTGGGCTCCGCTGCCTCGAGCCACACCCCCTCCCAGCCGCTGCGGATGGCCTACGAGAAGTTCCCCCACCCCGCCTCCCGCTACGCCGTGGCCGGGGTGGCGGTGGCGATGGGCGCGGGCGGGCTGCGGGCCGCCTTCACCGGCGCGGGCGAGCACGCCATGCGCCTGAGCAGGCTCGAGCAGGCCCTCTCCGGCAAACCCCTCGACCCCCAGACCGTCGCGGCCGCCTGCGAGAACCTGGTAGACGCGGCCCAGTTGATGAGCGACCACAATTTCTCCGCCGAATACCGCGCCCACCTCATCGACGTGCTGGCTAAGCGGGCGCTGCTGCGGCTGGTTTAGCGCTCGATCCCGGGGGCTAAATGCCGGGCGCGGGTCGTGCGGTGTACGCCCTACGTCGTACGCAAGACGCAAGACGCAAGACGCGAGACGCCTTGTCACCCCCTTAGCGAGGGGGGCTGGGGGGATACCCCTCCCCGCAGGCAGGGAGGGC
>NZ_QXDL01000275.1:0-4458 GCF_003574345.1 Calidithermus terrae | reverse complement strand
GCGGGCCGTGGCGCACGTGAAGTGGGACACCGGGATGGGGCGGGTGGGCTTCCCCTGGGAGGACGCCGCGCGGGTAAAGGCCGCGCTGGAGGGGCTGGAGGGGCTCGAGGTCGGCGGGCACTACTCCCACTTCGCCGACGCCGAGGAGAACGACGCGTGGACCCGCAGCCAGATCGCGCACTTCGAGGCGGTGCGGTCGGCGTGGGGGGCGGGCTACCTCTACCACCTCGCCAACACCGCGGGCATCCTGAACTACCCCGAAGCCGCCTACGATGCCGTCCGGCCCGGGATCTCGCTCTACGGGCTGTGGCCCGGCGTGGGCCTGGAGCCCGTCGCCCGCCTGCTGGCCCGGCCCACCTTAGTCAAGTGCCTGCCCCCCGGCCACCCCATCGGTTACGGCGGGCTCTACACCACGCAGGGCCACGAGTGGATCGCCACCCTGCCCGTGGGCTACGCCGACGGGATGCCGCGCCTGCTCTACAACCGGGCCACGGTGCGGCTCGAGGGGCACAACCACCCCGTGGTGGGCCGCATCTCCATGGACCAGATCACCGTGCGCGTCCCCGGGCCGGTGAGCCTCGAGACCGTCTTCGAGGTGGTCACCCCCGACTTCCACCCCAGCTCGAGCCTGTGGGGCTGGGCCGAGCTCACCGGGACGGTGAGCTACGAGCCGGCGGTGCGGCTGGCGGCGCGGCTGCCCCGGGTCTACCTGCGCGGCGGGGTGGAAGTGGCCCGCGCGGACGCGTGATAGCGTAAAAGGCATGCATCACCCGGATCACTCGCCTTTCGCCCGCGACCCGGGCGCGCCGGAGGGCTCATGAGGGGCGTGAAGCTCTTCCAGGGCTACCTCTGGCACCCCAAAGCGCTCGAGTTCGACCCCAAGCAGGCCCTGCCCGCGCGGCTGGGGGAGGGGCTCGAGGACGGCCCCGTTCACCTGCTCATCGACCCCGTGCGCCCGCCCTTCGCCTTCTTCCAGGACGGCACGCCCAACGCCCAACGCCTAAGGCCGGACGCCAGAAGGGGGATGGGTTTAGGGCCCCGTGCTCCGCGGTTTGTCGAGGGTCCAGGATCGGGGGTCTAGGGCCAAAACGTCTTGCGTCTTGCGTTTTGCGTCTTGCGTTTTGCGTACGGCGTAGGACGTAGGACGCACGACCGGCGTTTTGCGTCTTGCGTTCGGCATTCGGCGTTCGACGTTTGGCGTTCGACGTAGGGCGCAGGACGTACGACCCGTGCCCGCCAACCCTACCCGTGCACCGCCGGCACCCACTCGATGGTCGCGTTGGAGGCGGGCTGGTCGGAAGGGGTGAAGGAGCCCTGCCGGATCGCCTCGATGAGGGGCGGGGGGAAGCCGACGAGGGCCATGTCCTGGGCCACCCACTCGGTGTCGTAGGGGAGCTTCTTGAACTGGACCTTGAGGCCCTGGGGGGTGTCCTCGAGCACCGCCACGTCGGCGCCGGGGGCCCCGCCCAGGCTCAGGCCCACCGAGCCGGGGTCGAAGATCAGGCGGTCGCCCAGCCAGCGCTGGAAGGGCAGGTGGCTGCCCGAGGCCACGATGCAGGAGGCGTCGAAGCGCTCGAACAGCGGCAGCAGGTCGGCGGCGGGGAGCTCGAGGTCGATCTTGACCTCCGGGTCTTCGGGGGTGCCGTGGAAGGCCATGAGCTGTCCCCTGCCCAGCGGCACGCGGTGGCGGTAGCGCAGGCCCTTGAGGAAGGCGATCTCCGGCTCCTCGAGCTGGGCGATGGTCCAGCGCAGGGTGAGGTCGGAGATGCTGCTGCGGGGAGCGCTGGAGAGCACCCGGAAGGCCACGCGCATGTCGCTGCCGCCCCCGATGCAGTGCACGTTGAAGCGCTGGAGCATGCGGATGACCGGCTTGGGGTGGGGGCCGTAGCCCACGATGTCGCCCACCGCGACGATGGCGTCGAGCTGTTGCTTGGACAACCAGCCCAGCGCCGCCGCCAGGGCGGGCAGGTTGGCGTGGATGTCCGAGAGAATTCCGATGCGCATGAATGGCCTCGCTAGGGCCTGGCTGGCGTTGGGGGGTCCGGCCGAAATTAAGGCACGGTCGGCCAGGCTGGGTGCCTCACCGACCGAAAAACCTCGAACAGGCTGCCAACGCCCAGGGCAGCGGTGCGGGTTTGCTCGACTCGGCCGGTTGCGCCACTGGCTCGGCCTGTCCCAGGCGCCCAAGTGCAGGACAGGCTTCCTCGCCTCCGAGGCGGAAAGGCGAACCCTTCCAGCTCGCACCTTAGCTCGAGGAAGCCCTGGAAGCTGTGATTAATGCCCCTCGAAGGCAAGTCCCCCCGCTGCTCGCGGGGGGACCCTGGGTCAGAAGGCCGTTCAGAGCCCGGCCTTGCTCAGGCTCTTCCAGAAGGTGCCGGTGATGCCCGAGAACATGGGGTTGTAATTCTCGGCGATGCCGCGCAGCTTGTCGCTGTGCACGATGAAGACCTGCCCGGCAGGCACCAGGATGGAGGGCGCGAGGTCGTAGGCGCGCTGCCCGACCTGGCTGTACAGCGCCGCGCGCTTGGCCCGGTCGGTGGTGGCGCGGGCCTGCTCGAGCAGGCGGTCCATCTGGGCGTCCTTCAGGCCCATCAGGGGGCTGTAGTAGCCGTCCGAGGCGTAGAAGGTGTAGAGGAAGTTGTCGGGGTCGGCGTAGTCGGGGGCCCAGCTCACGAGGATCATGGCCTCCTTGCCCTCCTGGGAGTCCTTGAGGAAGTCCGACCAGGTCTTGGGCTCGAGCTCGACCTTGAACTTGGGGTTGAGCTTCTCGATGTTGGTCTTGAGGATCTCCATGGCCGTCTGCGAGGCCGCCGAGCCCGCGCGGTAGCGGGCCTTGAGCACGAAGCCGCGGCTCCAGAGCTGCCCGCCGAAGGCCTTCTTGAAGGCCGCCTCGGCCTGCTTGGGGTCGTAGGTGTACTTCCTGAGCTTGGCGTCGTAGCCGAAGTAGGTGTCGGGCATCGCCATGGTGCGCTGGAGGCCCTTGCCCAGCTGGACCTCCTTGATGTAGCGGTCGTAGTCGAAGGAGTAGGCGAAGGCCTTGCGCACGTTGACGTCGGAGAAGAAGTTGGCGGGGATGCCCTTGCCGTCGAGCTTGCCCGAGCCCAGCACGCCGGGGTCCTTGATGTTCTGGTTCATCGCGATGACCGCGGCCGAGACGTTGGGCAGCCCGTCGATGACCTTGAGGCCGGCCACGCCCTTGAGCTGCTCGAGCACCGGCCGCGGCCCGGTCTCGACGACGTCGGCGTCGCCCTTCTTCAGCGCCTCGAGGCGGGTGGCCTGCTCCTTGACGATCTGGACGATCACGTTCTGCAGCTTGGGCTTGCCGCCCCAGTAGCCGTCGAAGGCCTGCAGCACGGTGGTGTTGGCGTCGCGCCGCACCAGGCGGTAGGCGCCGGTGCCGCTGGGCTTCTGTGAGAGCGCCGACTCGGTGAGCTCGCGGTCAACCCAGTCCTTCCAGGTGGCCTCGGTGCCGTCCCACTCGCCGATGGAGACGGCGTGCTTCTTGTCCACGACCGAGTTGCCGGCGAAGGCCAGCTTGACCAGGAGCGCGGGGTCGGCCTTGGGCAGCTTGAGCACCAGCTGACCGTTGGCGTTGCAGCTCACGGCCGCGGCGATCTTGGCCCAGGTGATGCTCGGGTCGTCCTTGGCGTTGGACGCGGTGCCCAGCAGGCTCTCGGAAAGGAACCAGTTGCCCGAGCTGTGGTTGTTGGTCACCAGGTTGCGGCGCAGGCTGTACTCCGCGTCGGCGCAGGTGAACTCGTTGCCCGAGTGGAACTTCACGCCCCGGCGCAGGGTGAAGGTGTAGGTGCGGCCGTCGCTCGAGGCGCTCCAGGACGTCGCCAGCAGCGGCTGGAGCTCGGCCACGCTCTTGCCCTTATAAGTCAGCAGGGTCTCGTAGACGTTCTCGACGACCTGCCCCGAGGAGGTGTCGTAGGTCTCGCCCGGGTCGAGCGTGGGGATGTCCGCCGACTGCTGGATGAGCAGGGTGTTGGCCGGCACGGCCGCCAGCCCCAAGCCGCTCAACAGCACGCCTACAGCCAACAAGCGGGTAGTTTGCGTTCTCAACCTCATCTCCTCCTGTGCCACAAGCGAACGCTCTCCCTCGGGAGTGCGAAGCGCACTATCGCACGAAATCAGGCCGGCTCAATCGGGCGAAGGTGTGGTTTTAAGGCCATTACGGTCGAATGAGCCCCCTCAGCCGTCAGGAGGATGCGCTAGCCCAAAGCGCCCCCGAGCAGGGCGCTCGAGGGCGCTCATCGTCCTCAGGGGGCCGGCGCCCTACAGCAGCTCGCCCTGCGGCTCGCCCCGGTAGCCCGCCAGGTGGAAGGTCTCCCTCGCCAGCCGCTCGGCCGAGCGGTCCATGAAGCCGAGCACCGAGAGGGCCTGGGTGCGGTGCTGGGCCATGGCCCTGAGCTTTTGGGTCAGCACGGGGACGGGGAGGGGCCGGTGGTGCGTGGG
>NZ_QXDL01000274.1:0-4520 GCF_003574345.1 Calidithermus terrae | reverse complement strand
AACGCCCTCCTGGTGAGCGGGGAGACCGGCAGCGTGGCGATGCTGCGCGAGGTGCTCAGGGCCAACCCCGACCTGACCCGCACCAACCGCTTCGGCGGCACCGCGCTGATCCCGGCCGCCCACCGGGTGCGGGTTCTGTAAAGGGGCCGTCCGCGAGGAGGGGGTTTTCTTCGTGCTTGCTCCAATGAAGCGCTATTGTAGCTATACCGCAAGGTCTACAAAGAATTACGGCTAGATTAACTTGCAAAAAAGCCCGCTTTGAATAAACTGTAATTCGTCCATGTTGATGGATATTCACGAAGGGTTGCGGAGGCTGATTTTCGAGCGGGGGCAGATCGACCCGCGCTACGTCGACGTGGAGTTCGAGACCCCCAGCCGCGAGTGGCTCGGCGGCCTCAACCGCCCGACCGTCAACTTCTTCCTCTTCGACCTCCAGGAGAACACCGCCCTGCGCCAGAGCAACCTCGAGGTCGTGCGGGGGGAGGGCAGCCACAGCGTGCGCCGCCTGCCGCCCCGGCGCTTCGAGCTGCACTACCAGGTCACGGCCATCTCCGAGGAGACCCGCGACCAGCACGAGATCCTCTGGCGGGTGATGGTCACCCTGCTGCGCCACCACCAGATCCCCGAGGACTACGTGCCCGCCTGGGCGCGCTGCGCGGGCCTGCCCCTCCTGGCGCGGGTGGGGCAGCCCGAAGACCACCCGCGCCTGCGCGAGCTGTGGACGGGGCTGGGGTCGGCCCCGCGGCCCGCCCTGCTGTACGCCCTCACGGTCCCGGTCGATCTCGAGACCGCCCTCGAGGCCCCCGTCGTGCTCACCCGGACCACCCGCTACGCCCCGCTTTCCGGCGAGCCCGCCTGGTCGGAGGCCCCCTACCGCATCGGCGGGCGGGTGCTCGACCGGCAGGGCACGCCGCTGGAGGGGGTGATGGTGTGGCGTGAGGACAGCGCCCTCGACGGCGCGGTCACCGACCGCGAGGGCCGCTTCGTGCTGGCCGGGGTGCCCCCCGGGCAATTGCGCCTGCGGGTGGCCCGCTCGGGCGAGGGCCCGCGGCGCTTCGTGCTCGAGGTCCCCTCGGACCGCTATGAAGTCGTGCTTTAGGACCACAGGAGGATAAAGGGAAATGCCAGAGTATCTTTCGCCAGGCGTCTACGTCGAGGAAGTCAACACCGGCCCCCGGCCCATCGAGGGGGTGGGCACAGCGATGGCGGCCTTCGTGGGCTTCGCCCCCGCCGGCCCGGCCAACAAGCCCCAGCTCATCACGAGCTGGCAGCAGTACGTCGAGACCTTCGGCGCGCTCGAGGACGGCGTGCGCAACCCGCACATGCCCGGGGCCTACCTCTCGCACGCGGTGTACGGCTACTTCAACAACGGGGGCAACCGCTGCTACGTGACGCGCGTGGTGCCCAACACCACCCGGAACGGGGCCGTCGCCCAACCCGCCCTGGCCCAGTTGCCCAGCCGGGTCTCCAAGGCCGTGCCCAGCCTGACCCTAGGGGCCAAGGGCAGGCCCAGCAGCGACATCGTCGTCGAGGTCACCCCGCCCTCGGCCGAGGACGCGGGGGAGGGGGCCTTCAACCTGCGGGTCAAGATGGACGCCCTCGAGGAGAGCTTCGAGAACGTGGTGGTGGGCCGCCCGGCCAAGGGCGCCAAGGCCACCGCGCTGGCCGAGGCCCTCAAGACCAGCACCCTCATCGAGCTCGTCGAGGAGAAGACCGCCGGGGCACTGGCCGAGCGGGCCCCCGAGGTGGGCAGCTACGTGATCAAGGCCGGCCAGCCCACGGAGGCCCTGGCCGTCAAGGCCGACAGCTTCGTGGGCAACGTCGATGACCGCTCGGGCCTCGAGGGGCTCGAGATCGCCGAGGACGTGACCATGGTCGCCATCCCCGACCTGATGTCGGCCTACCGCATGGGCATGATCGACCGCGAGGGCGTCAAGGCGGTGCAGCTGGCCCTCATCGCCCACTGCGAGCGCATGCAGGACCGCCTCGCCATCCTCGACCCCCTCCCCGACATGACCCCCCAGGAGGTCAAGCGCTGGCGCGAGAGGGAGGCCAACTTCGACTCCAAATTCGCCGTGCTCTACTACCCCTGGATCAAGGTGGCGATGCCGGGCGGTGAGCCCATGGCGGTGCCCCCGTCGGGCCACGTCGCCGGGATCTGGGCCCGCAACGACCGCGAGCGCGGGGTGCACAAGGCCCCGGCCAACGAGATCATCCGCGGGGCGCTGGGGCCGGCCCTCGAGATCACCAAGGGCGAGCAGGACACCCTCAACCCCGTGGGCATCAACGCCATCCGCTCCTTCACCGGGCGCGGCGTGCGGGTGTGGGGGGCGCGCACCCTCTCCTCCGACCCCGCCTGGCGCTACGTCAACGTCCGCCGCCTCTTCAACTACGTGATGAAGTCGGTGGAGCGCGGCACCCAGTGGGTGGTCTTCGAGCCCAACGACGTCAACCTGTGGGAGCGGGTCAAGCGCGACATCACCGCCTTCCTCACCACCGTCTGGCGGGAGGGGGCGCTGTTCGGATCCACCCCCAACGAGGCCTTCTACGTCAAGTGCGACGCCGAGCTCAACACCCCCGAGGTGCGCGACCAGGGGCAGTTGATCGTCGAGATCGGCATCGCGCCGGTCAAGCCCGCGGAGTTCGTGATCTTCCGCTTCTCCCAGATGACCAGCGGGCAGCAGGGATAAGAACTGTCGCGGGGCCGCCGTGGGCTCACCGCCCGGCCCCCGCGGGAGGAAACTCGAGCGCAAGGAGGAGAACAGATGGCGAGCATTCCGGTAAACGTAGCCTTTTTCAGCGTGGAGTTCGGCGACAAGCTCAAGGGCGTCTTCCGCGAGATGTCCGGCCTGGGCAGCGAGAACGAGGTCACCCAGCAGCGCGCGACCAACGCCAAGGGCGAGGTGATCTGGTTCCAGATCCCCGGCAACCTCAAGTGGAACCCGGTGACCCTCAAGCAGGGCATCACCACCGACCCCAGCTCGCTGAGCCTGTGGAACTGGCGCAAGGAGATCGAGGAGGGCAAGTACGAGTCGGCCAAGGAGAACGGCTCGATCGTGATGTACAACCAGGCCGGGGAGGAGGTGGCCCGCTGGAACTTCGAGGGCGCCTGGCCCTCCAAGATCACCGGCCCTGCCCCCAACGCCAACTCCAACGAGGTCGCCATCGAGGAGCTGACGCTGGTCTACGACAAGTACATCCGGGTGAAGTGAGCCCGGCCCGGGCCCCACGGCCGGAAACCCTATGCCGTGGGGCCCGCCCCCCTGTATGCAAACCCTTTTCGAGTTCACCCTCCCCCACGGCTACCTCGACGAGCAGGGCCACCTGCACCGCCGGGGGGTGATGCGCCGGGCCACCGCGCTCGACGAGGTCGAGCCCCTCGCCGACCCGCGGGTGCGGGCCAACGAGGCCTACCTGGGCATCGCGCTGCTGAGCCGGGTGCTGCTGAGCCTCGGGAGCATCCGCCCGGTGCCCGAGAGCGTGGTGGAGCGGCTGTTCGCCACCGACTACATGTTTTTGCAGGAGTTTTACCTACAGGTCAACGGAAGCGGCCCCAGGCCGATGTTCCCCGAGCGCCTCAGCCTGGTCGAGACCGAGTGCCCCGCCTGCCGGGCGCGCTTCACCCTGGACCTGGGGCAGCTCGAGGACGCCCCGCCGGAGGGCCGTTAGGAGGCAGGCATGACCCGACCGCCCGACGCGGGGCCCAACCCGCCGTCCGAACCCCGCCCCGACTCCTCCCCGGCCATCGACCTCGAGGCCCTGGCCGAGCGGGTCTACCGCCTGCTGCGGGAGGACCTGCGCCTCGAGCGCGCGCGGGAGGGGCGCGAGCGCGGGCGCTGAGCGACCGAGTGAGGAGTGCTGCGAAGTGCTGAGGATACCGTTTTTGGGAGGACCCGGGCCCGTCACGGGGACCTCGAGGTTTTACGTCGATATCGGCGGCGTGGGCAAGGCGATGTTCACCGAGCTGGGCGGCCTGCAGATCGAGACCGAGATCAAGGAGTACGCCGAGGGCGGGCTCAACGAGTACGTCCACCGCCTGCCCGGCCGCACCAAGGTGGGCAACCTGACCCTCAAGCGGGGCATGGCCCAGGACGACCGCCTGCTGCGCTGGTACCTCAAGGTCGTCAGCGGCCGGATCGAGCGCCACAACGTCACCGTGCAGGTCTTCGGGGTGGACGGCTCCAAGCTCTTCCGCTGGGACTTCAAGGACGCCTACCCCGTGAAGTGGATCGGGCCGCAGCTCTCGGCCAGCGGCAACGCCCTGGCGATCGACACCCTCGAGCTCGCCCACAGCGGCCTGACCTCCTTCCTGGAGAGGTGAGCCGTGTCGCCGCACCCCCTCCTCGACCGCCTGCGCCTCCGGCGGAACTTCGCCCGCTCGCTGGCGGTCTACCGCGTTTCACTGGCCCGCCAGGCCTGGAACGCCCCCGCTCCTCCGGCAGCCCCGCCGGGGAGGCCCGTCCCTTTCCTGCGCCCCGGTCCCATTACCCGGCCGCCCCAGCCGTCGGGGCCCTACCCCC
>NZ_QXDL01000273.1:0-4571 GCF_003574345.1 Calidithermus terrae | reverse complement strand
CCGCTACCGCCACGCCTGGCGGGTGCCCCCCTTCGCCCCCATCGCCGGGCAGCTCGCCGACCTCACCCCGGCCGTCACCCGCCGCCTCGCCGACCCCGACGAGACCCAGTGGATCCAGAAAGGCCCCGGCACCGACCTCTCGGCCCTGCCGACCGGGGTGGTGCGGCTGGGCCCCTACCGCTTCCACGTCTCGGGCGCGGTGATGCTCAAGGGGGCCCGCGCGGCGGCCGCCGACCTGCCCCAGAGCGTGACCCTCGAGCTCGGCGGGGCCAAGGCGCGCGCCTTGGCCTTCCTGCACACCACCGGCTGGATCGGCAGCCAGCGCTACGAGCGCGTCGGCAGCTACACCCTCACCTACGCCGACGGCTCGAAGGCCACGCTGGCGCTGGAGTACGGCCGCCACCTCACGAGCTGGCTCGAGCCCCAGGTGCGCACGGTGGTCTACGAGCCGGTGTGGCGCGGCAAGACCGCCGACGGGCTCGACGCGGGGCTCAACGCCCTGGTGTGGAACAACCCCAAGCCCGAGCTGCCCATCCAAAGCCTCACCCTCGAGTCCGGCGGCGCCGCCGCCAACCCCACGCTCGTCGGGCTCACCCTGCTCGAGCGCTCCCCCTACGGCGCGGAGGCCCCCCGGTGAACGCCCGGCTGCTGCGCACCCTGGCCATCGCCTACGGCTTCATGCTGCCGATGCTGGCGCTGAAGGCGGTCTACACCTTCTGGCCCATCCTCTTCGGCACCTACTTGGCCTTCACCGAGTACAACATCATCTCCCCGCCCCGGTGGGTGGGCCTCAAAAACTTCGAGGAGCTCTTCGGGCTCGGCGCCTTCGCCGGGCGCGGCCCCGACCGCGACTTCTGGTACGGCCTGACCAACAGCGTCAAGTACGTGCTGGTGGTCCCCGTCATCCAGGTCCTCTCCATCGGGCTGGCGATGCTGGTCAACCGCCAGCTCCCCGCCATCGGCCTCTTCCGCACCGCCTACTACGTGCCGGTGGTGACCAGCTTCGCGGTGGTGGGCCTGATGTGGAACTGGATGTACAACCAGTACGGCCCGGTCAATTTCGTCCTCACCCGGCTGGGCCTGATGAACCCCGACAACCCCACCAACCTGCTCGCCAACCCCCACCTCGCCCTCTACGCGGTGATGTTCGTGACCATCTGGAAGGGCCTGGGCTACTACATGGTGCTCTACCTCGCGGGGTTGCAGAGCATCGACAAGAGCCTCGAGGAGGCCGCCGTGATCGACGGCGCGGGCCGCTGGCAGGTGTTCTGGAACATCACCCTGCCGGGCCTGCGCCCCACCATCCTGGTGTGCAGCCTGCTCTCGACCATCAGCGCCATCAAGGTCTTCGAGGAGATCTTCGTCATGACCTCCGGCGGCCCGGCGGGCAGCACCTACACCGCCATGTACTTCGTCTACGCCCAGGCCTTCCAGGACTTCCGCTACGGCTACGCCGCCGCCGCGGGCCTGGTGATCGCGGCGGTGAGCCTGGTCTTCGGGGTGATCAACTTCCGGCTGACTCGAGGGGGGAGTAGCTCGTGAACGCCGAACGCAAGACGCCGAACGCAATACGCCGGACGCCAGACGCGGGACGCGAGACGCCGTTCGATCGTGGTTCTGGGCGTTTGGCGTTTAGCGTCCGGCGTTCGGCAGCCCTTGGCTATCGGCTATCGGCTACCGGCCTGCCCGGAGGGCACCGTGCCTGACCTCGAGCTCGCCCGCATCCGCGCCCGCAAGCGCCTCCGCGTGCTGCTCGAGCGCGTGCTGATCTACCTGCTGCTGCTGCTGATCCTGGTGGTCAGCGTTTACCCCTTCGTCTGGACCTTCGTGACCTCGCTCGAGACCTCGGGCGGCATCTTCGAGTTCCCGCCCTCGCTGGTGCCCACCGACCCCAGCCTGCGCAACTACGAGGAGGTCTTCTCGCTGGTGCCGGTGGCCCGGCAGGTGCTCAACAGCCTTCTCCTGTGCGTGTTCGGGGTGGGCCTGAGCGTGGCCTTCTGCGCGCTGGCGGCCTACCCGCTGGCCAAGATGAACTTCCCCGGGCGCAACTTCGTCTTCTACGCCATCCTGGCGACCCTGGTGCTGCCCAACGAGGCCGGTCTGATCGTCAACTACGTGACCACGGTCAAGCTGGGCCTGCTGCGCCCCGAGACCGGCGCGGTGGGGCAGTTCGCCGCGATCATCCTGCCCGCCCTGCCCAGCACGGTGGGGCTGTTCCTGCTGCGCCAGGCCTACCTGGCGGTGCCGCTGGAGCTCATCGAGGCCGCCCGCATCGACGGGGCGGGCGAGCTGACCATCTGGCGGCGGGTGATGCTGCCGCTGACCATGCCCACCATCGCCGCCTTCAGCATCCTGCAGTTCGTGGCGATCTGGAACAGCTTCCTGTGGGCCGTGATCGTGCTGCGCGACCGCGAGCTCTACCCGCTGGCGGCCGGGCTGCTCGACCTGGCGGGGGCCTTCGCCACCAACACCCGCGCCGTATCGGCGGGGGCGATCATCCAGATCATCCCCATCCTGGTCATCTTCTTCGTCTTCCAGCGCTACTTCATGCGGGGGCTCGAGGGGGCCGTGAAGGGCTGAAGCCCCCCTTTACGTGAACGCCATGCAGACCGTGAACCTACCCATCCGTACCGAAGCCCGCACCTGGGACGTGATCGTCGTGGGGGGCGGCACGGCGGGCGCGATCGCCGCCATCGCCGCCGCCCGGGCGGGGGCGAGGACCCTCGTCGTCGAGGCCCTGGGCTCGCTGGGCGGCACCGGCACCAACGCCCAGGTCACGCCCCTCATGCGCAACGTCGCGGCGGGGGTCAACCTCAACCGGGGCCTCACCGACGAGCTCAAGCGCCGCTTGTGCGAGCGCGGCGACGGGGCCACCGACCGCAGCGGCAACGACAACTGGTTCAACCCCGAGGGGATGAAGTACGTCCTCGAGCGCATGCTCGTCGAGGCGGGCGGGGAAGTCCTCTACCACACCCACTTCGTCGCGCCCGAGCTGGAGGGCGGGCGCGTGCGGGCCGTCGTGGTGCACAACAAGGACGGGCTGGTGCGCCTGGAAGCCCACACCTACATCGACGCCACCGGCGACGCCGATTTGGCGGTGCGGGCGGGCGCGCCCTTCGAGGCCGGGGAGGCCGAGAGCGGGCTGCACCAGGCCATGAGCCTGCGCTTCATGCTGGGCGGGGTGGACGGCGAGCGGCTGTGCGCCTTCCTGGCCCGCCACGGCCAGCCGCAGGAGAGCCCCCGTTTCATGCACTTCTGGATGGTGTGGGGCAAGGGTTCGAGCCTCGAGCCCCTCTTCCGCCGGGGGGTCGAGGAGGGGCTCTTGCTCGAGCGCGACGGCGACTACTTCCAGGGCTTCAGCGTGCCGGGGCAGCCCGGGGTGATCTCCTTCAACTGCCCGCGCCTGGCCGCCGAGCTCAACGACGGGGCCGACGCCTGGACGCTGAGCCGGGCCCAGGTGGACGGCAAGGAGGCCATCGACCGCCTGCTGCGCTTCCTGCGGGCCACCTTCGAGGGCTGCGAGAACGCCTTCATCGCCTCCTACGCCCCCATGGTCGGGGTGCGCGAGACCCGGCGCATCGTGGGGGAGTACGTGCTCACGCTGGAGGACATCCTCCACTGCAAGACCTTCGAGGACGCCGTCTGCCGCAACCACTACCCCGTGGACATCCACACCCCGCGCGGCCAGAAGCTCTACCACGAGCGCTCGGGCGACCTGCCCTACTTCAAGCCCGACGCCTTCCACGAGATCCCCTACCGCAGCCTGATCCCGCAGGGGCTTTCCAACGTGCTGGTGCCGGGCCGCTGCGCCAGCGCCACCTTCGAGGCCCAGAGCGCCATCCGGGTGCAGCAGAACTGCCACTCGATGGGCGAGGCCGCGGGGCTCGCGGCGGCGTGGTGCGCGGCGCGGGGCGTGGGGGTGCGCGAGATTGACGGGGTCGAGCTGCGCGAGGCCCTGCGGCGGCAGGGGGCCAACCTGTGAGGTACGACCCCGACCGGCACCACCGGCGCTCGATCCGGCTGGAGGGGTTCGATTATTCCTCGGTGGGAGCCTATTTTGTGACGGTCTGTGCCCAGGGTCGGATGGGTCTGTTCGGCGAGTCGGTTGACGGGGAGATGCGTCTGAGCCCAGCGGGGGAGATGGTGCTCGAGGTGTGGGATCAGATGCCCGAGCATTACCCCGGTGTGGGGACAGACGCCTTCGCAGTGATGCCTAACCACATCCACGGCATCATTGTTTTGGGGAACGTAGGGGCGGCCCCCCGTGGCCGCCCTGATCCCCGGGGACCCGCTGGGGTGGGAGGGCAGGCACAGGGGCCAGGGCAGGCACAGGGGCCTGCCCCTACAGGGTTGACGCTGCCGGATGTGGTACACCGATTCAAAACCCTCACCACCAGCCGGTACGTCCGCGGGGTCAAGGAGTCGGGATGGCCTCCCTTCGATAAACGTTTGTGGCAGCGCAACTACTACGAACGGGTCATCCGCGACGAAGACGAACTGCGAGCCATTCGATACATCGTCCATAACCCTTTGGGCTGGGACACCGACGAGGAGAACCCCCACCGATGAAG
>NZ_QXDL01000272.1:0-4598 GCF_003574345.1 Calidithermus terrae | reverse complement strand
GTCCTCGAGCACGGGGGCGGGGGTCATGAGTCCGGCCATAGGGCACTCACCCGATCCTGAGCAGCCGCATCGCGTTCCCCGCGAAGATCAGGCGCTGGTGCGCCTCGGGGATGCCCACCTCCGCCGCCGCGCGGTACTGCTCCTCGAAGTACTTCAGCACCCAGCCCCGCGGGAACCACGAAGCGTCGGTGCCGAAGAGGATGCGCTCGGGGCCGAAGAGCTCGTAGAAGCGGCGGAAGAGGTCCTTGAGGGTGGGCTCGGGCCACACGTAGCGCCGCCACTCGTTGTTGCCCGAGGTGTCCACGTAGACGTTGTCGCAGGCCCACATGAGCTGGAGCAGGTCGTTGAGGTAGCCGCAGCCGAAGTGCGGCACGATGAAGGGCACGGCGGGGTAGCCCTTCGCCACCTCGTGCAGCCGCATGGGGCTGATGTTGACCCCACCGGCGACCCCGCCGCCCCCGCCCAGCGGCCCGAAGTGGATGAGCACCGGGACCTGCAACTCCTCGCAGACCCGCCACACGGGGTCGAGGGCGGGGTCGTCGAGGGGCCGCAGCAGCGCGGGCCCGAAGAGCTTGAGCCCCTTCAGGCCCAGCTCCTCCACGCCCCGGCGCAGCTCGGCCGCGGCTTCGGGCCGGAAGGGGTCGGCCTCGAAGGCGAAGCCGTGCAGCTTGGGGTAGGGCCTCAGGGTTTCGGCCAGGCGCTCGTTGCCGCCGCCGGTGAGGAACACCAGCCCCAGCAGCCCGTAGCGCTCGACCTCCTCCGCGTAGCGCCGCGCGCACTCCGCCGGGCCGGGCTGGGGCGAGTCCGGGAGCGGGAAGCCGTAGGCCCTCCACCAGCCCTCCTGCGCCCTGGCGTTGCGCTCGTTCCACAGCGCCAGCTTCTCGGCCCCGTAACGCTGTGCCAGGTGCGTTCCCCACGCCCCCCACAGGTCCTCGCCCGAGTAGGGCAGGTGCAGGTGCATGTCGAAGACGGGCAGGGGCAGCTTCACGCGCGCTTGTGCCCCTCGAAGAAGCGCCAGATGTAGTACGCCAGCACGATCAGCCCCACGAAAAAGGCGATGGTGATGAAGCCCCGGATGATCTGCCCCAGGTAAGCACCCACCAGGAGCCCCAGCGCGAACCACAGCACGGGCGTGGGGAAGCGGTTGAGGTTCATGGAGCTATTGTGACAGAGGGATTCGGCGGGCGGGAAGGGTCGAGGGGAGAAGGGCGATAGCCGAAAGCTCGAGGCGTGTGGCTCGTAGGGGAGTCGGGGAGCTGTCAGCCGTCAGCCAAAGGCGGAAGGCTCGTGGCGTGTGGCTACCCCTCCCCGTCCCTCCCCGCGTGCGGGGAGGGCTTATCCCCCCCAGCCCCCCTTGTTAAGGGGGGAAAGAAAGGGCGTTTAGCATCTTGCGTTTTGCGTACGGCGTAGGACGTACGACCCGCGTTAGGCATTGGGCGTTCGGCTATCAGCTATCAGCTATCAGCATTCCACACCCGGCGTTCTGCGGTAACCTAAACCGCATGAGCCTCATCACCGGCGTCCACCACGTAGGCTTTAGCGTGCCCGACCTCGAGGAAGCCCTGAAGTTCTTCACCGAGGTCCTGGGCTTCGAGCTCGTCAGCCAGAACGCCCTGCCCACCCCCGACGACCCCATCACCGAGCAGTTCGACGTGGAGCCCGACGAGTCCATCCGCTTCGCCTTCCTCAAAGCAGGCGGCGACACCATCGAGCTCATCGAGTGGTCCTCGCCGCGCCAGCACCGGCAGATGCCGCGCAACCCCGACTGGGGCGGGCGGCACCTGGCGCTCAAAACCAACGGCCTCGAGGAAACCCTCGCCAAACTCCGCACCGTCCCCGGCGTCCGCGTCATGAAACCCCGCGGCGAACACTTCGTCTACGTGCAAACGCCTTTCGGGATGTACCTCCAGCTCATGGCGCCCAACGCCTGAGGGGGGGTAAGCCCTCAGCCCTCAACCAAAGGCACAAGGCCCACGGGAACCCCTACCCGTTCCTCCCTGCCGGCAGGGAGGGTTTATCCCCCCCAACCCCCCTTGCTAAGGGGGGAACCAGGCGTTTCGCGTCTTGCGTTTTGCGTTTGGCTTTTTGCGTACGACGTAAGACGTACGACGCACAACCCGCGCTTAGCGTTGAGCCACCGCCCCCCGCCCTTCACCGATACCTCGCCGTATCCCGCAAGTGCCCCTCGAACGTGGTGTTGAGGAACAGCCGCCCTTGGGCATGGAGGAAGTAGAAGTACCTCTGGCCCCGTTCGTCGGTGCGCTTGGGGTTGAGCACGGCCTCGAGCGCGTCGCTGCCGGGGTTGCCGATGGCGGTGGGGGGGAGGGAGCGGCGGGTGTAGCTGTTGTAGGGGGTGTCCTTGGCGAAGTCGCCCGCGCCGCGGTCGAGCTCGGGCAGGCGCTTGCCCAGGCCGTAGGCCACGGTGGGGTCGGCCTGCAGGGGCATGCCGGCGTCGAGGCGGTTGAGGAAGACCCCGGCGATGACCGGTTTTTCCTGGGCGTTGGCCGCTTCGGCCTGCACGACGGAGGCCAGCGTCACCCAGTCGTGGACGGAGAGGCCGAGCGCCCGGAGCCTCTCGAGCCGCTCGGGGGTGAACTCCTGGGCCATGCGCCGGGTCATGGCCCGCACGATCTCCTCGGGGGTGGCGTCGAGGCCGAAGGTGTAGGTGGCGGGGAAGAGGAAGCCCTCGAGGGTGGGCCCCTGGGCCTCGGGCGGGCGCAGGCCGGCGGGGGGGTTCTGGACGAGCTCGAGGAAGGCCGGGCCGTCGAGGTGGTTCTCGGCCAGGCGTTCGGCCATGTCCACCGCCCGCCAGCCCTCGGGGAAGGTGACGGTGACGGTGAGGGGGCGCGACTTGTCGGTGAGGGCGAGCGCGACCGCGCGCAGCCCGCGGCCCTCGAGGCGGTAGAAGCCGGGCTTGAGGTCCTTGTCGCGGCCCGAGAAGCGCAGGTACAGCGCGAACACCCCGGCCGAGCGGATCAGGCCGGCGCGCTCGAGGATCTCCCCCACGGCGCTCGCCCCGC
The DNA here is from genome assembly GCF_003574345.1 of Calidithermus terrae. Classification (NCBI taxonomy): domain Bacteria; kingdom Thermotogati; phylum Deinococcota; class Deinococci; order Thermales; family Thermaceae; genus Calidithermus; species Calidithermus terrae. Next base: position 1,578 of record NZ_QXDL01000272.1, on the reverse strand, counting down.
TGCCCTTGGGGATGCGCACCTGGGCGCTCGCGCCGGTGGGGCCGAAGAGGTAGAGGGTGTAGCCCAGCAGCCCCGCCAGCAGCACGAAGGTCGCCAGCACCAGCCGCAAGAGCCAGCGGGTGCCGCGCGGGCGCGGCTCGGGCAGGGCCGGCGCCTCCGGGGCCTTCGGCTCGGCGGGCTCGAGGGGTCGGGGGTCGGGCCGGTCTTCGCTCATGGGCGCGGACCTGAGAGGTAGGACTCCAGCAGCGCGACGGCGGCGGCCTCGTCGAGCTTGCCCTTCTCCTGGCGCACGCGCTTGGGGGCGCTCATCAGCCGGTTCTGGCCCAGCTTGGTGGTGAAGCGCTCGTCCAGGAGCTCGACCGTGAAGCCGGCCTGGCGCATGGCCTCCACCAACCCCATCACCCGCTCGGCCTGGGCGCCGGGCCGGCCGTCGGTGCGCAGCGGCAGGCCCACCACGAAGCGCTCGAGGGCCTCGCGCCGGGCGAACTGGCGCAGGGCCTCGAGGTCGGCCTCCAGGCCCTTGCGCACCAGGTAGCCGCGCCCGAAGGCCCAGCTCGAGCCGGTTTCCCCCACCGCGAGGCCGATGCGGGCCTCCCCCACGTCCAGTGCAGCCACCTTCACGCGCCCAATTAAGGCATCCCGGCCCGCACGCTTCATGAGAGGGCGGGGCGCCCCGGGCCCGAAAAGCCGTTCGGAACGCGTCGTGAGACCCACAGGGTGCGAAGGCCGTACGGGGCACGGGCGGGCGGTTGTGAGAAATGCCCACCGTGGGGCCAGAGGGCTGGTATAGGCTCTAGGGAAGTAGCTGCACACATTCTCGGGAGGACATAGAGGCATGGTGATCAGCGGCAACCTCAGAGAAAGCCCATTCCAGACCCTAGTAGGGCATTTTCAGGACAAGACCGGCGTGCTCGAGCTGTGGAACATGCCCGACCTCCGGGACTGCAAGCTGTGGGTCAAGCGCGGGCACCTACGCTGCATCGAGATCGGCAAGGAGTACATCGCCGACCCCCTCAAGGCCCGCGACATCCTCCTGGGGATCATCGCCGCCCGCGAGGGGGCCTTCGAGCTGACCTACACCGACTTCAAGACCCCCTGCGACCCCGCGCTGCACTGGCCGCTCGAGCGGGTCATCACCTCGCTGAGCCTCATCGAGGAGGACATCACCCTCCGCACCATCGAGATGCCCGCCCCCGACGTGAGCTACGTCATCTGCGGCGACGAGGAGCTTTTAGACCTCAAGAACTCCTTCTTCTGGAAGCGGGCCAAGCCCATGCTCCAGCACGGCGCCACCGCCGAGCAGATCGCCAAGGCGTTGGGCATCTCGCTCAAGCTCGCCTGCTACTACCTGGCGCGGCTGGAGTGGCTGGGGGTGGTCAAGCCGGCGGCGGACTTGTTGGAGATCGAGTTTTAGGTCAGCCGCCGGGGGTGGGTCGTACGTCCTGCGTCGTACGCCGAACGCCGAACGCAAGACGCAAGACGCAAGACGCAAGACGCGAAACGCGAGACACCTTGTTCCCCCCTTAGCAAGGGGGGCAGGGGGGATAAACCCTCCCCGCCGGCGGGGAGGGTTGGGGC
>NZ_QXDL01000271.1:0-4613 GCF_003574345.1 Calidithermus terrae | reverse complement strand
GGGCGGGTGGAGCTCGAGGGGCGCCCCCTGGCGGCGTGGTCCTCCTGGGCGCGCGGGCAGCGCCTGGCCCTGGTGCCGCAGAACGGCCCCTACCCCGAGGAGCTCACCGTCGAGGAGGTCGTGCGGCTGGGGCGCACCCCCCACCTGGGCCTGCTGGGGCGTGAGGGCCGCGCCGACGCCGAGGCGGTGGGCTGGGCGCTGGCCCAGACGCAGGTGGCCGAGTTCCGCCACCGCCTGCTCGGCACCCTCTCGGGCGGGGAGCGGCAGCGGGTGATGCTGGCGCGGGCGCTGGCCTCGAGGCCCCACTACCTGCTGCTCGACGAGCCCACCGCCCACCTCGACCTGCACCACCAGGCCGAGTTCTTGTGCCTGCTGGCGGGCCTGCGGGCCCAGGGGATCGGGGTGCTGACCGTGCTGCACGACCCCAACCTGGCCCGCCAAGCCGACCGGGTGGCGTTTTTGGCCGATGGGCGCGTGGTGGCCGAGGGCCCGCCGGACGCGGTGATCCGCGAGGACCTCCTGGCGCGGGTCTACGGCCCGATGGTGCGGGTGCGCGAGGTGGACGGCCGCCCGGTGGTGTTGCTGGGGTGAACGTGCTCGAGGCCCACCGGACCAGCCTCAAGGTGACCGGCGAGCTGCTGCTGCTCGACCTGGGCGAGGTGCGCCGCCTGGAGACCCAGGACGGTCCGGCCCTGGCCCGCTACGTGGCGGTGCTGCGCGGCCAGGTGGGGCAGTGTTCGCGGCAGGGGCGAGGTTTCCCCCAACTGCGCCTGCTGCGGGCCGGGGTGCCCCCCGGCGAGAGCCTGGCCTACGTCCTCGACGCCGACCCCCTCGAGTTCACCCTCGAGGAGGGCGTGCTGCGCCTGCCCGGCCTGCGGGTCTACCTCGAGGGGCCCCCGCCCTTCGTCGAGACGCCGTTCTACGCCGTGGTGACGCCGGGGGAGGGGCCGTGAGCGGGAGGGTGGAGCTGTGGCTGGTGCGCCACGGGCAGACCGTGTGGAACGCCGAGGGCCGCCTGACGGGCTGGAGCGACGTGCCGCTGAGCGAACTCGGCGAGGCCCAGGCGAGGGCCCTGGCCCCCCTCCTCGCCGCCGAGCGCTTCGACGGGGCGGTGGCCTCCGACCTCGCCAGGGCCGTCCAAACCGCCCGGCTGGCCTACGGCGAGCCCGAGCGGGTGCTGCCCGATCTGCGGGAGCTGAACTTCGGCGCGCTCGAGGGCCTGCGCTGGGCCGAGCTCGACGACGCCCACCGGCAAGCCCTGCTCGCCTTCGACGGCTTCGCGGCCCCGGGCGGGGAGTCCACGGCCGGGATGCGCTCGAGGGTCTACGGCGCCTTCGACGCGCTGCCGCGGGGCCGCCACCTGGTCTTCACCCACGGGGGCGTGCTGCGCCTGGTGCTGCGCGAGTTCGACCAGGACCGCCTTTTGCCGCCCTGCGCGGTGGTGGGGCTCGACTGGACGGCCCGCCGGGTGCGCTTCGTGCGGGGGGAGGAGGCCGGGGGTGGAGCTTAAGGACGCGGGGCTGGTCCTGGTCACGGGCGGGGCCCGGGCGGGCAAGAGCACGGCCGCGCAGGGGTGGGCGCGGGCGCTGGGCGGCGAGGGCGTGAGCTTCATCGCCACGGCCCAGGCCCTCGACCCCGAGATGGAGCGGCGCGTCGCGGCCCACCGGGCGGAGCGGCCCCCGGCCTGGGAGACCCTCGAGGAGCCCCTGGACGTTGCGGCGGCCCTGCGCCGCGCCCGCCACGGCGTGGTGCTGCTCGACTGCCTGACGCTGTGGGTCTCCAACCTGCTGCTGCGCGAGCCGGACCCGGTGGAAACCCCCGAGGCGCTGCGCCCGCACCTCGAGGGGCTGCTGCGGGCCCGCCTCGAGACCGGCAAGCGCCTGCTGGTCGTGACCAACGAGGTGGGCCTGGGCATCGTGCCCGACAACCCTTTGGCCCGGCGCTACCGCGACCTGCTGGGCTGGGCCAACGCCCGCCTCGCCCGCGAGGCCGACGCGGCGTACCTGATGGTCGCGGGCCTGCCGCTGAGGCTGAAGTGACGAGTGATGAGGTGACCGCATGCGACTGCCCGAGGTTTCCCCCGTCGATCCCGGATGGCTCGAGGCCGCCTGGGCCCGCCACGACCAACTGACCAAGCCCCCTAGGGCCCTGGCCTACCTGGAAGAACTCGGCGTGCGGCTGGCGGCGATCCGGCGGAGCCTGCGCCCCGAGCTGGGCGCGGGGGCCGTGGTCGTCTGCGCCGCCGACCACGGGGTGGCGGCGGAGGGGGTCTCGGCCTACCCGGCGGAGGTCACGGGCCAAATGGTGCTCAACTTCCTGCGGGGCGGGGCGGCCGTCAACCAGATCGCGCAGGCGGCCGGGGCCGAGGTCTACGTGCTGGACGTGGGCGTGCGGGCCGAGCTCCCCGCGCACGAGCGCCTGATCGCGGCCAAAGTGCGCCCGGGGAGCGGGAACCTCCGCCTCGAGCCCGCCATGACCCGCGCGCAGGCCGAGCAGGCCCTCGAGGCGGGCATGGAGGCGGCGCGGCGGGCCCTGCGGGAGGGGGCCACGCTGCTGGCCGCGGGGGACATGGGCATCGGCAACACCACGGCGGCGGCGGCGCTCACGGCGGCGTTCCTGGGCCTCGAGGCCGCCGCCGTCACCGGGCCCGGCACCGGCGTGGACGAGGCCCGCTACCGCCACAAGGTGCGGGTGGTGGGGGAGGGGCTCGAGCGGGCCGCGCGCTCGCTGGGCGACCTCGCCCGGGCCGACCCCCTGGCGGTGCTGGCCGAGCTGGGCGGCCTGGAGGTCGCGGCCGCCGCCGGGGTCTTCCTGGCGGGGGCCGAGGCCGGGGTGCCCCTGGTCACCGACGGCTTCCCGGTGACGGCCGGGGCGCTGGCGGCGGTGCGGCTGTGCCCGGCGGTGCGGGAGTACCTCTTCGCGGGCCACCGCTCGGCCGAGCCGGGCCACGCCCTGCAACTGCGGGCGCTGGGGCTGCGGCCGGTGCTCGAGCTCGGCCTGCGCCTGGGCGAGGGCACGGGGGCGGTGCTGAGCTTCCCGGTGCTGCGGGCGGCGGCGCGGGTCTTGGCGGGCATGGCTACATTCGAAGAGGCCGGCGTCGGGCAGACTGCGGCTGCGGAGCGGGGCTGAGGGCGCGATGGCGAAGCTCAAGGAGGGCGAGGACTACTACCTGGAGGGCGGCCTCTACGTCTTCACGGCGGCCTACCACCTCAAGCGCGGCCACTGCTGCGGCTCGAGGTGCCGCCACTGCCCCTACCCGCCCGAGGTGCAGGCCGAGGCCATCCGCCGCCGCCTGGCCGGGCTGCCGGTGAACCCTGAGGACGAGGCGGCGGGCAAGCGGTAGCCCGCCGCCGGGACTGTAAGCGGCGTCCAGGGACGAAACGGTAGGGTCACAGGGTAGAATCCGAGGCGTGAAGGAAGTCTGGTGGATCCGCCACGGCCAGAGCGCCTCCAACGCGGGGCTGCGCACCCGGGACAACCGCTCCAACCCCCTCACCGCGCTGGGCCGCCTCGAGGCCCGCCGCGTGGCCGGGGCCCTGGAGCGCGAGCCCGAGCTCATCGTCACCTCGCCCTACGTCCGCACCCTCCAAACCGCCGAACCCGCCCTCGAGCGCTTCCCGCTGGCCTTGCACGAGGAGTGGCCGGTGCACGAGTACACCTGGCTCGCCGACGAGCGCCGCCGCGACACCACCTTCCTCGAGCGCGAGGTCTACGCCGAGCGCCACTTCGGCCTGCTCGACCCCCACCGCGTCGATGGGGAGGGTGCCGAGTCGTTCGTGCAGTTCATCGGGCGGGTGGAGGGGGCGCTCGAGCGGCTGCGGGCCCGGCCCGAGCGCTACGTCGTGGTCTTCTCGCACGCCGCCTTCATCCGGGCCGTGCTCTGGACCCAGTTCGCCCGCCCCACCGTCCTGGACTCCAAGGCCATGCAGCAGTTCCTGCGCTTCATGGAGTCGCTGAAGATCCCCAACGCCTCCGTCGTCAGGATGCACCTGGGCGCGGGCGACGAGCTGTTCTTCAGCCCGCCGCTCACCGCGCACCTGCAGGCCCTGCAAGCCGACCTCGTGGCCTGATGCGCCCCTTCTGGCTGGCCCTGGGCTTCCTCACCACCTTCCCCGTGCCCAGCCTGGGCGAGGTCCGGCCCGGGGAGATGCGGGCCGCCTCGGCCTTCTACCCGGTCGCGGGGTACTGCATAGGCGGGGCGCTGGCCCTGGCCGCCTGGCTCACCCAGCCCCTGCCCGACGGCTTGCAGGGCGTGCTGCTGCTGGCGGTGTGGCTGGGGCTCACCGGGATGCTCCACCTCGACGGCCTCCTCGACTGTGCCGACGCCCTGCTGGCGATGCGCTCCCCCGAACAGCGCCTGAAGATCCTCTCCGACGTGCACCTGGGCAGCTTCGCCTTCGGGGTGGGCTTCGTGCACCTGCTGCTCAAGTGGCAGCTCCTGGCCTCCGGGCCCTCCCCGTGGCTGCTGCTGTGCCTCCCGGCCGTGGCGCGCTTCGCGCTGCTGGTGCCCATGAACCTCTACCCCGCCGCCCGCCCCGAGGGCCTGGGGGCGCGCTCGAGGGAAGGCCGCCTCGCCCCGGCCCTGCTCTTCACCCTCCCCGCCCTGGCCCTAT
>NZ_QXDL01000270.1:0-4645 GCF_003574345.1 Calidithermus terrae | reverse complement strand
GCGCTGATGGGGGCGCTCAAGGCCTTCTCGCTGTGGTTCCCGCCGTACCGCTACGCCACCGTCAGCAGCGTGTACGTGGCCCTGGGCGGGCTGGGGGCCATCGCGGCGGCCACCCCGCTGGCCGTGCTCAAGGAGGCGCTGGGCTGGCGGGGGGTGTTCAGTTGGGGGACGCTGGTGATCGTGGCGGTGGCGGCTCTGGTGGTGCTGCTGGTGCGCAACGCCCCGCCCGGGGTGGCGCTGCCGCGCTCGAGTGCCGCGGGCGGCTCGGCCACCGTCTGGCGCAGCCCGGCCTTCTGGCGCATCGCCTGGCTCAACTTCGTGCTGGGCGGAGGCTTCCTGGCCTGGCAGACCCTGTGGGGCGGGGCCTACCTCTACCGGGTGCGGGGGCTCGATAGCCTCGAGGTCGGCAACTTCCTCTTCGCCTTCTCCCTGGCCGCCATCCTCGGCTTCTTCTCCTGCGGCCTGCTCGCCGACCGCCTGGGCCTGTCCCGCGTGTACGTGGGTGCGAGCCTCCTGCTCGCCCTGGCCGTGGGAACCCTGGCCCTGTGGGGCACCATGCCCGACGGCCTCCTCTACGCCACCTACGCCCTGATCGGCTTCTGCGGCGGCTTCAACATCCTCTCGCTGGCCCAGGCCCGGCTGATCTTCCCCCCCGAGCTCACCGGGCGGGCCACCACGGCCGTCAACTTCATGGGCTTCATCGGCGTCTTCCTGCTGCAACTGGGCATGGGCGTGGTGGTCCAAGCCAGCGGCTACCCCCTGGCACTGGCGATCTGGTTCGGGCTCCTGGTGTCAGCGGTAGTGCTGTACGCCCCAATGCTCAAGGCGGGGAGCTAAGGTCGAGGGCCAAAGCGTCCCGCGTCTTGCGTTTTGCGTCTTGCGTTTTGCGTACGACGTACGACGTACGACGTAGGACGTAGGACGTAGGACGTACGACCCGCGTTCGGCTACCGGCTACCAACCCCCACCCCCCTCACCGGTGATACGGCTCCCCCCGCCTGATGGTCTCCACCCGGTAAAGCTGCTCGAGCAGCACCACCAGCGCCAGCTCGTGCTGGAGGGTCAGCTTCGACAGCGACAGCAGCCAGTGGGCCTGAGCCCGGGTTTCCTCCGCGTGGCCTTCCGCGCCGCCGATGAGGAAGGCCACCTTTTCGCCCGTCATCTCCCACTGGGTGAGCTTCTTGTGGAGGGTGAGGGTGTCCACGGGCTGGCCGCGCTCGTCGAGGACCACGCGCACGAAGCCCTGGCTGGCCTCGAGCAGCCGTTCGCCCTCCTGGGCCTGGGTGCCCTCGCGGACGTGAACCAGCTCAAACTTCCGGCCCTTCCTCAGGCGGCCGGCGTACTCCTCGAGCCCCAGCCGGGCGTACTCGAGCCGGGGTTTGCCCACCACGCACACGCGAACGCGCACGGGCTCAATGTAACGGGTTAATACCCCGAATGTTGCATCTCGAGGTATCCTCTCACACGGCCGAGGCTATAATCTGAGGATCGAGAGGTTGACGATGGGGATGGTTGGAGCGCTAAAGCTGGTCATCATCGGCCTTTCCCCGGCCTCGGCCCCGGCATACCCCCGCCGGGGTTTTTCGTTGACGGCACCCCGGTCCCTTACAAAGGGGCAGGGTGCTTTGCTGGACGTGGCCCTTACCCAGGGTCATGACGCCTGGCGGAACGCCCCCCGCTCGGTGCGCGGCCTCGCCGCCCCGGACGGGACCCTCCCCAGGTCTGGAGGTTCGGCATGATCAAAGACAAAACCGGTTTCGAACCCTTTAGCCTCGAGCCCATCCGGCTGCTATCGCCCGAAGGGGAGTGGATCGCGCCGTTCGAGCTCGACCTCGACGAGGCCACCCTCAAGGGCTTTTACCGCGACATGGTGGCCGCGCGGATGCTCGACGAGAAATTCGTCATCCTCATCCGCACCGGAAAGACCAGCTTCATCGCCCCCCACGCCGGGCACGAAGCCGCCCACGTGGGCATCGCCCACGCCCTGCAGCGCGGCCACGACTGGCTCTTCCCCTACTACCGCGACATGGGCCTGATGCTCGCCATGGGCGTCCCGATGGTAGAACTCTTCGGGCAGATGCTGGGCAACGCCGCCGACCCCGCCAAGGGCCGGCAGATGCCCTCGCACCCCGGTTCCAAAAAGCTCAACATCTTCACCGTCTGCTCGGCCATCGCCTCGCACATCCCCCCGGCGGCCGGCGCCGCCATCAGCATGAAGATGCGCCGCGCCAACCAGGTCGCGGTGTGCACCTTCGGCGACGGGGCCACCAGCGAGGGCGACTGGCACGCGGGCATCAACTTCGCCGCCGTGCAGAACGCCCCCGCCGTGTTCGTCTGCGAGAACAACCGCTACGCCATCAGCGTCGACTACTCCCACCAGACCTCCTCCCACACCATCTCCGACAAGGCCCACGCCTACGGCATCCCCGGCTACCGCGTCGACGGGCTCGACGTGCTGGCGAGCTACTACGTCATGCGCCACGTGATCGAGCGCTCCCGGGCTGGCGCGGGCACCGCGCTCGTCGAGCTCGAGGTCTACCGCTACGGCCCCCACTCCTCCGCCGACGACGACACCCGCTACCGCCCCAAGGCCGAGGTGGACGCCGCCCGCAAGCACGACCCCCTCGTGCGCTTCCGCAAGTTCCTCGAGCACCGCGGCCTGTGGGACAGCGCCGCCGAGAACGAGCTGCGCACCCAGGTCGCGCACGACCTCGAGGCCGCCTTGCAGGAAGCCGAGGCCGCGGGCGAGGCCCCGGCGGAGTGGATGTTCGAGGACGTGCTCTCGAGCCGCCCCTGGCACCTCGAGGAGCAGCGGAAGCTGGTACTGGACGAATTGCGCTGACGCGCGTCCTACGCCGTACGTCTTACGCTCACCTCGCGCAGGACGTATGGCGTCGGGCCTATGACAGGAGGACCCAATGGCGACGATGACGATGATCCAGGCCATCACCAAGGCCCTGGACGAGGAGATGACCCGGGACGACCGGGTGGTGGTGTTCGGCGAAGACGTCGGCAAGCGCGGGGGCGTGTTCCTCGCCACCGAAGGCTTACAGCAGAAGTACGGCCCCGAGCGGGTGATCGACACCCCACTCTCCGAGGCCGCCATCATCGGCGCGGCGGTGGGCATGGCCGCCCACGGCATGCGCCCGGTGGCCGAGATCCAGTTCGCCGACTACGTGTTCCCCGGCTTCGACCAGCTCGTCTCGCAGGCCGCCAAGCTGCGCTACCGCTCGGGCGGGCAGTTCACCGCGCCCATGGTGGTGCGCATGCCCACCGGCGGCGGCGTGAAGGGCGGGCACCACCACTCCCAAAGCCCCGAGGCCCACTTCGCCCACACCGGCGGGCTCAAGGTGGTGGTGGTCTCGAGCCCCTACGACACCAAGGGCCTGCTCAAGAGCGCCATCCGCGACGACGACCCGGTGGTCTTCATGGAGCCCAAGCGCCTCTACCGCGCCGTCAAGGAGGAGGTGCCCGAGGACGACTACCTCATCCCCATCGGCAAGGCCGCCGTGCGGCGCGAGGGCGGCGACCTCACCCTCGTCTCCTACGGCGGCAGCATGGTCGAGACGCTCAAGGCCGCCGACGAGATGGCCGCCGCGGGCATCGAGGCCGAGGTCATCGACCTGCGCTCGCTGCTGCCGTGGGACAAGGACACCGTGCTGAACTCGGTCGCCAAGACCGGCCGGGTGCTCATGATCTCCGAAGCCCCCCGCATGGCGAGCGTGGCCTCCGAGGTCACCGCCACGATCTCGGAGGAGCTCTTCGACGAGCTCGAGGCGCCCCCCGTGCGCGTGAGCGGTTTCGACATCCCCTACCCCTACGCCCAGGACAAGCTCTACATGCCCACCGTGACCCGCATCCTCAACGCGGCGAAGCGGGTGCTGGACTACTGACCACTAGCGCGTCACCGACGGCGCATCGCGTATGGCCGGACAAAGCGGCGGCTTTATACAACGGGCCGTCTAGAATATGCAGAGGAGAAGGAGTCGCTATGCCTAAAGAGATCGTTCTGCCCGAGCTGGCGGAGTCCGTGGTCGAGGGGGAAATCCTCAAGTGGCTCGTCAACGAAGGCGACCTCTTGAAGAAGGACCAGCCCTTCGTGGAGGTCATGACCGACAAGGTGACGGTCGAGCTACCCAGCCCCTACGAGGGCGTGCTGATCAAGAAGCTGGTCAAGGAGGGCGACGTGGTGCCGGTGCACGCCCCCATCGCCACCATCGCCGAGCCCGGCGAGGTCGCCCAGACCATCAGCGACAAGGCGCCCGCCCCCGCGCCCAGCCTCCAGGCCGCCGAGGAGCGCTCCATCGTGGAGCCCGGCAACGTCCAGGAGGACGACGGGGCCAACCTCTCGCTGTTCAAGCCCGACACCAAGCAGGAGCAGGTGCGTAACCCCTTCGCCGCCGGGGTCCAGGCCCGCGGGGCCGTCGCTGAGGCCCCCAAGGCCGGGGTCAACAAGCACGGCCGGGTCATCGCCGTCCCGGCCGCGCGCAAGCTGGCCCGTGAACTGGGCCTCGACATCGCCCAGATCCCCGGCTCCGGCCCCAACGGCCGCGTGCGGGTGGAGGACGTGAAGAGCTACGCCGAGGGGCAAGGGTCGAGGGTCGAGGGCCCCGCGCCTGCCGCGCCCCAGCCCGCCGCCCCGGCC